>JBGASI010000436.1:0-4347 GCA_044229815.1 Vicinamibacteria bacterium
CGCGCTTGGCCTGGCCGGCGATCTGGCGCGTGAGCCCGGTGCGGTAGCCGAGCGCCGGGAAGCGCAGGCCCTCGCCCTGGGCCTGGGCCCAGCTCGGGACCTGCCAGCTGCTGCGCAGCTTCACCGGCTGCAGCACGTCGCCGAGCGTGGGCGCCTCGATGTCGGCGACCACGAGGCCGGGGAACTGACCGCCCCAGGCGTTGGTGAGCCGCTCTTTGCGGTTGTCGGCGCTCTGCAGGATGCTGCGCCAGCCGGCCGCGCCCGCGCCGGTGACCGTGAGGTCGTGCTGGACCTTCGCGGCGCCGTCGCTGGCCAGCACGATGGTCTGGCGGATCGTCTGGGCGTTGTCACCGGGCTTGCTGACGGGGATCGTGCGCAGCTCGGCGCCGTCGCCATCGCGCACGACCAGCACCGTCGCGCCCTGATCGCCGGTGGGCAGCTCCTCCGGGCCGGAGAACTCGGCGGTACCGTCGAGGTAGAGGTCGAGGCTGGGGACGTAGGTGATGGCGTGGTTAAACGCCGAGAGCGAGGCCGGCGTGGCCCCGATCGTGCCCTGATCGCGGGTCCGCACGAGCACGAGGTGGCTCTTGATGCCCGCCTCCCCGAGCATGACCTTGAGCAGGCTCGCCTTGTCCTTGCAGTCGCCGAAGCGGCGGTCGTAGACGTCGGTGGTGCGGTAGGGCTTGAAGCCGTGGATGCCGAACTCGAGGCCGACGTAGCGGGTGCTGGTGATCACGTGCTTGTAGAGCGCGCGCACCTTGGCCCGCTCGTCGGCGCCCTCGGGCAGGCCGAGCAGGACCTCGTTGACGGCGGCGCGGATCTTGGCGTCGACGACCAGCTGGTCCTTGACGAGGTTCCAGTACCAGCGGCCGACCGCGTCCCAGTCGGCGAAGGTGCTGACGTGGAGATACCGGGCGATCTCCGTCCAGCCGGGCATGTTGGCCTCGGGGCGGATGCCCTTGCGCTCGCCGACCACCAGCTTGTAGAGCGTCGTGCCGGGCTGCTTGCCGGGGCTGGCCTCGACGGGCTGGTTGAAGAACAGCTTGCGCCCCGCCGGCGCCTCGAGGATGTACTCGCGGCGGCGCTGCGGCAGCACGTCCTCGAGGGCCGCGATCTCGCCGAAGTAGTCGTCGAACTTGTTGCGCGCCGCCGTGTCGCGGCGGACAAACGCGACCTCGAGGGTGTCACCCACGCGCAGGCCGTTGAAGGTGACCCGCTGCTGGCGCTGGTCGTAGAACATGCGGTAGCCGGCGTCGGTGAGGGCGACGACGCTGGCGTCGCCCATCTCCTCGATGCCGCCCTCGGCCCGGCGCACGCGGGCGCGGCGGACCTCGACGTAGGCCTCGGCCGGGTCGAACACCACCCCCTGGGTCGCCTGCGAGCGGATCCCGCGGTCGTCGAGGACGCGGATGACGCGGTGCTCGAGGCGCTCGCTGAGACCGTTGGGCAGCACGCGGATCGCCGTGCGCACGAGCAGGATGCCGGCGTCCTTGCCGGCCCACGCCGCGGGCGTCTTGATCGCGGCGAGCTCCTCGAGGTCCACCGGATAGCGGGCGAGCAGGTCGTCGCGCGCGCCCTGGTCGAGCGTGGCGAGGAAGTCGCGGAGGTCTGGCTGCTGCGGGCGCAGCTCGAGCGAGCGACGCACGCTCTGGATCGCCGCCGCGACATCGCCGGCGCGCGCGGCGAGGCGCCCGATCTGGGCGTGGATGTCGGCGTCCTGGGGAGCGAGCGAAGCGGCCGCCTGCATCGCCGCACGCGCGGCCGCGAGGTCACCGCGCGCCTCCTCGAAGCGAGCCAGAGTGCGATGGCTCTCGGGCAGGCCGGGGACGATGCGGACACGCTCGCGGGCGATCGCCACCGCCTCGTCGGCGCGGCCGAGGCGGAGCAGGCCATCCTGGGTCTCGGCGGCGATCCCGAGGTCAGTCGGCTGCGCCCCCTGCAACGTCGCAAGGAGCTTGAGCGCCGCCTCGGTGCGGCCGAGGTTCATCAACCTCTCGGCCTGCTGGCGGGCCAGGATCGCCGAGGCAGGGTAGCGGCGCTGCATGTCCTCGACCCAGGCCAGGGCGGCCAGCGGGAAGCCGTCTTCGGAGAGTCGCTCGGCCAGCGCGAGCTCGACGATGACGTCGTCGGGCGCGGTACGAAAGGCCTCGTCGAGCAGGGCCCGCGCACGCGACTCGAGGCCGAGATAGCGGTCGCGCAGCGACAACTCGACGAGCAAGGTCGCGAGCAGCGGCCCGCCGGCGGCTCCCTCGGCGCGCGCACGCTCGACGGCCGACTGCAGCGCCGCGCGGCTGGTGTTCTGATCGGGGTCGAGGGTCGCCAGGAGGTAGGCGCTGCGGGCCGTCTTCGCCGCGTTGTCGGCCTCGCGGGCGCGATCGACGGCGGTGCGGTCCTCGCGGGAGAACGGCAAGGTCCAGCGGTAGAACTCCGCCAGCGCGAGGCGCTCGGCCGGACGCGCCCGCGGCCCCTGCCCCTTCGCCTCGAGCGCGGCCCGCAGGCTGCGCACACCGGGGCCACCGGATGCGACGAGGCGATCCACCGTCAGACCGCCCGCGGCCGCGGAGGACCTGGCCTTGACGACCGGTCCCTTCGGACCTGTCCTGGGGGACAGCTCGTTGGCGGCGAGCGTCTCGGGCGCGTTCTGGGGTTCGAGGGTCGCCACGAGCCCGGGCAGCGGGCGCCCGTCCGGGGCGCTCAGGCGGGCGTAGAAGCCCCACAGGCCGTCGTCGGTGGCGAGCTTGATCAGCAGGCGGTTCCAACCAGCGTGGAGGGTGAGCGCGTGGCTGGCCTGCAGCGGAGTCGGTGTGCGGTAGGTGTCGTCAGCGCCGACCGGTGCGCCATCGTGCCACACGCGGTAGGCGCCGCTGGTGCCGAGGTGCAGCGCGGCACGCCCCGGCTTGTCGACCTTGACCCACACGCTGGCGTAACCCACGGCCTGCTCCGGCGGGTCGAGCAGGTCGGCGAAATTGACAAAGGCGCCGCGCGGGGCCTGCTCGTGGACAAAACGCCGCCACGCCAGCGGCTCGCCCGGCAGCTTGCCGACGAAGCTCTGCCCCGCGGCGAAGGGCTCGGTCTCGGGGGCGTAGACGGCGGTGTGCCCGGCTCGCCCGGAATTTTCGAACGGGCCGACGATCTGCCAGTCGAGCAGGTAACCCTCGGCGCGATACATCGCGGTGGCCTTCGTCTGCTCCCCCCGCGCCTCCTCGAGGTTAGCGCGCAGGTAACCCGCGTGCGCAGCCACGAGCGGGTCGCGGTGCTTGCGGGCGGCGTCGAGAAACGCCGCCATTTCGGCCCCGGCGATCTCCCCCTGCAACTCGACCATCGCCCCGAGGAGGGCGAGCACCGCCTCCGGGCCGGGAGCCTTGAGGAGGGCCTTGCGCCGGGCGAACTCCCGTTCGAAGCGACCCGGATGAGCGGCGTCGCGGATGCCCGGGGTCCACAGGCTCGCGCCAGCCGTGGCCTCGGCGCGCGCCGCCGGTGCCGGTGCCGGTGCCGCGTCCGCTGTCCCAAAGACCAGGAGCGCGAGCGAAACGCCAACGCCGCAGCGGAGGAAGCGAGTGACGAAGCGGCGGAGCCTCGGGGCCGAGTGCGGTGCAGGCGATCGCATGGACGCCTGGCATCATGCTGGATCCGCGCGCGGGTTACCACGGGCAAGCTTCGGCCCGCAGGCGAGTCCGGGCGCGAGCCCGGGCTTTGGGCTGGGAGCAGGGCCGCGGCACGATAATGGCCGCCTGTCCCAACGGACAGACGGCCTCGCGGCGCCCGGCGGAGTGTGCAAGCGCGAGCGCGGCGCCCCGCCCTCAGCGAGCCCCGCCGCGCGGACCCTTGCTGTCCCCGGGAGGACGCAAGCGTCCGCTGGTCCGCGCGGCCTCCTTGAGCAGGAACTCGATCTGGCCGTTCACGCTGCGCAGCTCGTCGGCGGACCAGCGCTCGAGGGCCGCGTAGAGCTCCGGCTCGAGTCGGAGGAGGAAGCGCTTCTTCTCGCTCATGACGCCGCCTCAGTAGAGGGACCCGGTGTTGATCACCGGCTGCGCTTCGCGGTCGGCCACCAGGGAGACCAGCAAGTTGTTGACCATCGCGGCCTTGCGTTCCTCGTCGAGCGTGACGACGCCGGTGTCCTGGAGTCGCCGCAGCGCCATCTCGACCATGCCGACCGCCCCCTCGACGATCTGGCGGCGCGCGGCGACGATCGCCTCCGCCTGCTGCCGGCGCAGCATCGTCTGGGCGATCTCGGCGGCGTAGGCGAGGTGCGAGAGGCGGGCCTCGATGATCTCCAGGCCGGCGACATCGAGCCGGGCCTGGACCTCGGACTTGAGCGCGGCGCTCACCTCGTCGGGGTTGCTGCGC
>JBGASI010000437.1:0-4339 GCA_044229815.1 Vicinamibacteria bacterium
GCTCGAGCGGGCCCGGCCCCGGGGCAGCACCGCGCTGTGCGACGCGGTGTACGCCGCGCTGCGGCTGCGCGTGCCGGGGCCGCGGCGCACCGCGGTCGTCGTCTTCAGCGACGGGATCGAGAACATGAGCTGGCTCGGCGCCGCCCAGGTCGTCGAGGCCGCGTCCCGCTCGGAGGCCACCGTCTACGGCGTCGCCGTGCGGGGGCGCGGGGAGAGGCGGGAGCCGTTCCTCCGCGACGTCGCCCGCGCGACGGGCGGCCAGCTCTTCGAGGCGGCGAGCGAGGCCGACCTGCGAGCCCGCTTCCTCGACGTCCTCTCGGACATCCGCACCCGCTACGTCCTGAGCTACGCCCCGGCCGACGTCGACACGGCCGGCTGGCACGCGCTCGAACTGCGGCTGAAGCGGGTCAGGGGCGACCTGCTCGCCCGCCCGGGCTACTGGCGCTACCCGTACTAGCGCTTCCCCGCGCCGCTCAGCGCCGCCGGCGCCCGGATCGCAGCGCGGCCAAAGCCGCTTCGGCGTAGGCCCGCAGCGTCGGGTCCGCCGCGCCGCGCAGCGGTTCGAGGCGCGGGGCGACGGCCGGATCGCCCGTGGTCCCGAGCGCCTCGAGGGCCGCCTGGCGCTCGCCGAGCGACCGCAGCTCGTCGAGCGCCAGCTCGGCGAGCGCGTCGGACACGTCGTGCGCCTGCGCGTCACGCGCCCTGGCGAGGCCGACGAGCGTGGCGTTTCCCGGATCACGGGCGAGGGCGTTAGCGATGAAGACGGCGGCAGCCCGTTTCGGGGAGCGCCGCAGGTGCTCGCGGATCGCGCCCTGCGCCGATGGCTCCGGGCTGTTCAGCCACTCCTCCACGAGGTGCGGAGCGCTCTCCTCGTCGAGTCCGAGCGCCAGTGCCGCGCGAACCGGGAACGACGCGGACACCGCCCCTTCGGAGGCCTTGCGCAGGGCGGGTGAGATCTCGCGCAGCGGCACCTTCCTGAGGCCGTCGAGGGCCGGACCGCGCAGGCGGGCCGGGAGGCTGAACGCGTACGGGATGAGCGCGTCCCGGATGCGCTCGGGATCCTCGCCGGCGCGCGCGGCCAGCGCCTCGACCAGGCACTCGGCGTCGCCGACACTGTCCGGCCAGACGGCGTCGTACTTGGCGAGGGCCTCGATGGCCGCCGTGATCTCGTCCTGGGCAGGCGTCGGGGCGCGCAGGCAGGTCGAGATCGCGCGCGGCGTGGGTGTCGGTGCGGGCGTCGGGACGGCGCGCGGCGGTCGCGCGCGCACCGGCCGGCGCGCGGAGGCCGGAACACCGCGATAGGCGCTCTTGCGGGCGAGGTAACCGTCGTACCACTGCAACCCCTGCCAGAGCAGCGCGAGGCCCAGGAAGAGGAGGAGAACCGCGAACAGGCGGGACGACCTCACTGGCCGCGCACCGCGCGGATCGCCCGCCGGGCCTCCTCGCGCACGCGCGCGTCCTCGTCGCGCAGCGCCCCGTAGAGCGCCGGCACCGCCGACGCCGCGCCCAGGCCGGCGCTGGCGAGCAGGCTCGCCGCCGTTCGACGGACCGAGGAGTCCCGGTGCTCGAGGCCCTCGACGAGCGTGTCGAGGACCGCGACGAGGCCCGGGCCGACCCCCGAGAGCGCGGTGGCCGCGAGCTTCCGGATCCTCGCATCGGGGTCAGCCGTCCCTTCGGCGAGCCGGCGGAGTGCGTCGCCATTCGGAGCGGGGATGGCGGCGAGGGTCTGGAACGCGGCAAGACGCGTGGCGGCCGAGACCTCCGCGGCGCGCGAGCACGCGACGAGGCCCGGCACCGCCGAGGCCTCCGGCGACCGGCCGACCCGGAGCAACTCGGGAGCGCAGACCGACTGGGCCGGGCCGAGTGCAGGCGGGGCCCAGGAGAGGATCCCGAACACGACGACACGACGCACGGTGGCGCGCAAGCGTCCCTATAATGCGCCAGGCCCGTGACGCCACCAAGAAGCGCCCGTCCCCGTCACCCGCGCGCCTCGCCAGGCCGCGCCCTCGGGCGCGCGGCACTGTGGTTCGTGGGCTTCGCGGCCGTCGCCGCCGCGTGGTCGCTGGCCCTGGTGCTGCTGCGCCAGCGGGCCGACACCTGGCATTTTGGGGAGGGGGCGCCGCGCCGTCTCGCGGCGAAGCCCGCCGCGGCTCCTCTACTGGAGGATCTCGGCCGCTTCCCTTCGCTGCGCGCGGTGTACGACCCCGCCGCGCCCGGGCGGCTCCACTCCGGCGGCGAGGTGAGCGAGGACGGCGGGCGGACCTGGCGTCCGCTCGTCGGAGACGACGGACGGCGCATCGTGCCGCTGGGCGGATCGCGCGCGCTCGCTCCGGCCCTTCGCCGGGACGGCGCCGTCCTCTACGGCGAGGTCCTCTTCGGCGAGCCCTCCGTGCCGCGCGGCCTCGGCGCGCTGGCTCACGGCGCCGAGTGGCGCGGCGGCCGATGGCAGGCCCTGCTGCCCGTCGATCTTTCGGACCGCTACGCGACGGACGAACCCCGCTGGCGGGTGGCCCAGGTCGCGTACGTCCGAGGGCAGCCGGCCCTCGCGCTCGAGAACGAGATCCGGGTGTCGTCGGGGAACTCGATCGTGACGCCCGTCTCCATCCGGGCGCTCCTGGCCGCCTCGGACGGGACGATCTGGGTGGCCACCGGGGACCCCGGCCGCTTCCCGCTGTACGTGGACGCCGGCGCAACGGGCGCGTGGCAACCGGTGGCCGGGGCCTGGCCGGTCACGGCCCTGGCCGAGGGCGTCGGCGGCGTCTGGGCGGTGGGTGAACGCCTCGGCCGCCGCGGCGCGGACGGCGCCTGGCAGTGGTCACCGCTGCGCGGCGGCCCCGCGGACGGCCTGGCCGTGCACCCGCGCCTCCCGCGGCTGGCCTGGTGGGGACGGGCGGGTCTGTGGCTCGCCCGTGGCGCTGGCGCCGACGCAAGACGGGCTCCGATCGGCGACAGCGATGTCGCCTGGGCGGTGTGGGAGCCCGCGCGCGACGACGCGCTGATTCTGCTCGATCGCCACGGCTTCGCCCGGCGCCTGTCCGTGGGCTCGCCGCGATGAGCGTCGGCGGCGCCGCGGCAACGGGCCTGCGCGCAGGCGCCGCCGCCTGGCTCGTCGTCTACACCGGCGTCCTGCGCCCGGTCTTCCACCTCGAACAGCTGCGCGCCCTCCTCGAGGCCCGTCCGGAGCTCGCCGTGGGCGCGCTCGTCCTCGAGTCGCTCCCCGCGGTCGTGGGCGTGGCGTGGCTCCTGCGGGCACTGCGCCCTGGCTCCGCCTCCGCCGACGGTCCATTCGCGGCCGCCGCGCGCTGGGCGGCGCTGCTCTCGATGGCGGGGCTCCTGCTGCCCCTGCACGCCAGGACCGGCGACACGGCCCTCTACGAGCTGGGCTTCCGCGTCGCGAGCCTGGTGGCCCTCGCCCTGATGCTCGACGGTCCCCTCGAGCCGGGTCGCTGAACGAGGACCTTCGGCCTCACTTCGAAGGCGCCAGCAGCGCGGCGGCCCGGTGCTGCGCCCACCAGGCGACCCAGACGAGCGGCGCGTTGCCGTCGATCGCGACCTCTCGCGCGGCCCAGCCGCGCCCCTTCACCGGCATCATCTTCATGCCGGGCAACGAGCCGAAGGCCGGCATGTCGGGGTCGCCGGCGTTGGTCCAGTCGTTCGGGCCGAGCGCCATCTTGCCGGGCTCCGTGTCGGGGACCAGCGGGTCGTGCAGTCGCTCGACCGCGTGCTCGCCGAAACCGGTCACCATCGACAGCGCCATCGCGTTCGTGCCGAGGATCCAGTCGAGCACGCGAATGGCGGCGCCGGCGTAGCGGGACGCCGCGGCGCGGTCCCCGGCCACGGCCTTTTCCTCGGCCGCCGTGGCGAGCAGGATCGCGTCGTCGAGCAGCATGCGGCTCGAACCCCAGCGCCAGTTGTTGTCGACCTCGTCCCGGTCGCCGGTGTTCCAGCGCTTCGAGCGCGTGTCCTTCGTGACGCCGGGGTAGGCGACGCCTTCCAGTGCGACCAGTTCGTCGGCGTAGCGGTAGAGGCTCGCGCGGATCTTCGCCAGGTCGACCCCGTCGGGCCGCAGCGCGAGCAGCGACAGGTTCGCGGGCGCGTTCACGACGCCCCACCAGAACTCGCCGATCTCGCCGAAGCGGGGGTGGGCGACGATCTGCTTCGCGAGCCCCGCGGCCGAGGGGTCGCCCAGCGCGCGCGCGGTCAGGAACACCTCGACGAGCGCGGCGTAGGCGTCGTCTTCCACGTTGTCGCGACCGGGGTGACAGGGCTCGCGGGTCGCCTTCGGCTCGCGGGTGAGGGCCCAGGGGTCGTTGTCGGGATAGATCCCGCCCTCGCCGCC
>JBGASI010000438.1:0-4339 GCA_044229815.1 Vicinamibacteria bacterium
GTCCGCTCGGCCGACAAGCTGCTCGACCAGCTGACGCCGGCCGACCGGCTCGGCCTGGTGACGGTCCCCGGGCCTGGTCCGTCTGTGGAGTTCACCGGGGAGCACGCCCGCGTGCGCGAAGCCCTCAAGCAGGTGGTCGGGCGCGCGCCGATGGTGCGCGAGTCCGTGCCGCTGCCGGACGCGATCGCCTACGTCGAGCGGGACACCTTCCGCTGGGAGCAGTTCCTCGCCTCGCAGTGCGGGTCGGAGAGGAGCGATCGCGACACGCAGCTGTGCATCGCGCGCATGGAGGCGGAGGCTCGGCAGGTCGCCGTCGACTGGCGCGACCGCGCGCGGGCCTCGACGGAGGCGCTCAAGGCGCTGCTGCAGGGGCTGCGCGGGGTCGAGGGCCCCAAGGCCCTGGTGCTCGTGACCGAGGGCATCGGATCGGAGCGGGCGGACGTCAAACAGCTCGCGGAGCTGGCCGCCGAGGCGCAGGTGACGCTCTACCTGGTGCTGATCGAGCGCCCGGGCGTCGACATCTCGCGCATGGCGCCCTCGCTGGAGAACGCGGAGACGCGCGACCTGGAGCAGGGCTCGATCCACGGTCTCGCCGCGTCCTCGCGCGGAGCGGTCTTCCGCGCCAGCGGCAGCGCCGAGGGCATCTTCGAGCGCATCGCCGGCGAGCTGCGCGGGTACTACCTGCTCGGCTTCGAGCCCGAGGGAGGCGACCGCGACGGGAAGGGCCACCGGATCGACGTCGCCGTGGCGCGCGAGCGCGTGACCGTGAGGGCGCGCGGCCTGCTGAACATCCCGACCAGCGCCCCGAACGACCAGGCCGTGATCGCATCGCTGCTGCGCAGCCCGTTCCTCGAGCGCGGGCTCACGCTGCGCGTCGCGACGCTGGCGCTGCCCGACCGGGAGACCGGCAAGCTGCGCATCGTCGTCACCGGCGACGCGGCGGGCGCGAGCCGGCCGCTGACGGTCGGCATGGCCCTCATCACCCCGGATGGGCGCACGGAGAAGGCCGTGGGTTACTCCGGGATCGACGCGCAGGCGGGGCAGCGCTCGCTGTTCGTGGGCGAGCTTCCCGCCGGCCCGGGGGCCTACACCCTGCGCCTGGCCGCCCGGGACGCCGCGGGCCGGCGCGGCAGCGTGCACCACGCCGTGCGGGCCGCGCTCGTCTCGGCGGCGGGACTCGAGATCTCCGACCTCGTGCTGGCGCCAGCGTCGAGCGCGGGAAGCGCGCTGCCCGCGGTCGACACGGAGCTGACGACGGGCGCGCTCGCGGCGAAGCTCGAGCTGCGCGCCGGCGACGCAGGGCGCCTGGAGTCGGCAGCGGTGGCGCTCGAGATCGCGGACGCGGCCGACGGGCCCGCGCTCGTCGCCGTTCCCGCCGGGGTGGGAGCGGCCGAGCGCGGCGTGCGCGAGGCGCCGGCGGGCGTCTCGGCGGGCCTGCAGCCGCCGGGCGCGTATTTCGCCCGCGCCGTCGTCTCGGCCGGCACGGAGCGTGCGGCCGTCGTCCTGCGGCCGTTTCGTATCGTCGCGCCCGCGGCGGGCTCGGCGCCGGCGGCTGGCGCCACGGCCGGCGCCGGGCCGCTGTCCCTGCCGCCCCCGGCCTTCGAGCGGGCGGAGTTGCTGCGGCCGGCGGTGCTCGGGCCCCTGGTCGAGACCGTGACGCGGGGCGAACCGGTGCCCGCCGCAATCGCGGCGGCGCTGGCGCTCGCCCGGCAGGGCGCGCCGGAGAGGATGCTGGACGCGCTCGGGCGCGAGACGAAGCCGGACGCGCGGATCGCGTTCCTGCGCGGCGTCTCGTTCTACGCCGCGGGCGTCGTGCCGGGCGCGATCACGCAGCTGCAGGCGGCGCTGGGCCTGCGCTCCGACCTGTTCGCCGCGGCCGTCTACCTGGGCGCCTGCTACGCGGCCTCGGGCGAGGACGCGAACGCGGTTGGGGCGTGGAACACCGCGCTGATCGGCGAGACGGCGAGCCCGGTCCTGTTCGGCGTGCTGGCCGACGCGCTGCTGCGCACGGGCGAGGCCGGCCAGGCGGTCGACACGCTGAGGGAGGGCCTGGGCAGCTGGCCCGACGACGCGGACCTGCGGCACCGGCTGGGCCTGGCCTACGCGGCGTCGGGGAGGCGCGACGAGGCGATGCCGCTTCTCACCGCCTGGATCGACGCCCACCCCGAGGACCAGGCGACGGCCTTCGCGACGCTCACGCTGCTCTTCCAGGGATTCGCCGCCGAGAGGGCGGGCGGGGCCGCCGCCGGGGATCGCGAGCGCCTGGTGCGCTACGCCCGCGCCTACGTGGACGGCAAGGGGGCGAACCGGGCGCTGGTGTCGCGCTGGCTCGCGTACCTGGAGAAGAAGTAGCCGGCTCCCCGGGCTCGCCGTCGTCTGGCCACTCCCGGGTGCGCGCCACCCGGGTGCTCGCGAGTTGGGGTGGCTGACGGGATTCGAACCCGCGGCCTCCAGGGCCACAACCTGGCGCTCTAACCAAGCTGAGCTACAGCCACCACCGGTCTCATGGCGCGCCTGAAGGGACTCGAACCCCTGACCCGCAGCTTAGAAGGCTGCCGCTCTATCCAACTGAGCTACAGGCGCACAGGCATGGCCAAACGACCCGTAAGACTACCACAGTCGCGGCCGCTCGCTGGTCGGGGAGGCGGGGTTCGATCGCCCGATCCGACCTCAACGTCGCGGGCGCGACTACCACGGATTCGCAAGTGGCTGGTATGGTTTTCGTGAGCCGAGCAGTCCATGTATGTCGGCGGGGCTCCTCGCAGGCTCACGCTGGAGGACCATGATCAGGATCCTGACGGCGCGGTTGTTCCCGGTGGCATTGGCGCTCGCGCTGGCCGGCTGTGGAGCCGAACCAGCGGCGCCGCCGACGCCCGTCCCGTCAGCCGTGGCGCGGCAGTACTTGCACCTCGTCACGAGGTTGCGCTCGCCGGATGCCGCTGACAGCAGTACCTTCGTCAACAGGCTGGCCACGTACGCGATCGACCCGCGAACCGGCGCACCCTCGCTGGCGGGCGCTCCGGTCGACTTCGGTCAGCCGCCGGCACCTGGCTACGTCCCCGACGTCGCCGTCACCGCGGATCCGTCGGGCCGGGTCCTCTACGTGTACCACCCCATCGCAGGCACTCTGCGCAGCTACCTCGTCGACGCCGCAAGCGGCCGCCTCACGCTCGACGGGGAGGCGAAGGTGGGGACGGTGACGAAACTGGCGGCGAGCCCATCTCGGCTGTACGTGGCCAGCGTCTACTCCTGGCACCACTACTACCTTCAGGCCTTCCGGGCCGAGCCCGGCGTGCTGACCGAGACGACGCCCAGCGCGCACGACGGCTCTGGCTATGGTGGCTACGTGGGCCTGGTGGGCGCCGACCCTGCGCACGACGTCTTCTATTTCATCCGCGATGCGTGGCGCTACGTGGTCGCCGCCACGCCCGATGCGGCCGCGCCGACCGGCTATCGGGAGCTCGCCGTTCTCGATGCGCGTGGCGGCGCCGACAGCCCGAGCTTCGACCTCGAGGGCTACAGCATGGCCGCCGGCGGATTCGTCTTCCTCGAGGATGAGCACAAGGCACTGCACTCCTACGTCGCCAACGAATCGAACGGCCAACTCGAGCACCGGGGCGTGGCGCCGGCCGTCTCCACGCAGAAGCTCGTGTTCGGCGCCGGCCTGCTCGCGGGCGCGAGGGAGAGGTGGGTCTCGAGCAGCCTTTCCTACTACGGCGTCGATCTGTGCCGTGTCAGCGGCTCGGGCGAGCTCACGCCGGGGCGAGGCCTCGCCATCGGGAGCTTCGAGGCGATCTCGGGGATGGCGTTTCACCCGACGGGCCGCTTCCTCTACGTTTCGGGCAAGCTGGCCGACACCGTCGAGGCGGCCTGGGCGCCGCTCGCGCATCAGCCGACGCTCACGACGCTCCTGGTGGAGCCGGACGGCGGTCTGAGCCTCTACGCCGTTCAGCCCGTGGCGCCCGAGCTCGGCTTCATGAGCCGGCAACTCGTGCTGACGACCGCGCCGTGACGACGCGCGCAAGGGTGATCCGCCGTGGCCCGCAGATAGCCGGACGGAGTGGTCGGGGAGGCGGGACTTGAACCCGCGGCCACGAGCGCCCAAGGCTCGTGCTCTACCAGGCTGAGCTACTCCCCGGTCGTCCGCACGAGAGCCTACCAGCGGAGTGGGCGGCGCGTCCACCGCTCGGCCGCCCCGGCTTGCTTTCGTCCCGGGGTGAGCCACAATCGCGACGCTCCACGCTCGCGGGCTTCTCTGCGGGCGGCAGACCTCGAAGGCAGGCCAGCATTAACAGACTCGCCCGAATCACCTCCCTCGCCGCCGCGGCGGCGCTCCTGT
>JBGASI010000439.1:0-4326 GCA_044229815.1 Vicinamibacteria bacterium
ACGGCAAGACGATGCCCTGCGTCGTGCGGCTGCGCATCGACGGCGACTGCCAGAAGTACATCGACGTGCCCGCCCCCCACCGCAACGCCCTGGTGCAGCGCCTGACGATCATGGCGAAGCTCGACATCTCCGAGAAGCGAAAGCCCCAGGACGGCAAGATCCGCTTCCGCGGCCCGATGGGCACGATCGAGCTGCGCGTCGCCACCATCCCCACCTCGGGCGGCAACGAGGACGTGGTGATGCGCATCCTCGCCGCGAGCAAGCCGCTGCCGATCGAGAAGATGGGCTTCTCCGACCGCAACCTGGCGGAGTTCAAGAAGATCCTCGAGAAGCCCTACGGGATCGCGCTCGTCGTCGGGCCGACCGGCTCGGGCAAGACCACCACCCTGCACTCCGCGCTCGGCTACATCAACACCGAGGACATGAAGATCTGGACCGCCGAGGACCCGGTCGAGATCACGCAGGTGGGCCTGCGCCAGGTGCAGGTGCACCCGAAGATCGACTTCACGTTCGCCGCCGCCATGCGCTCCTTCCTGCGCGCCGACCCCGACGTGATCATGGTCGGCGAGATGCGCGACCACGAGACCGCCGCGATCGGCATCGAGGCCTCTCTGACCGGACACCTCGTCTTCTCCACCCTGCACACGAACTCCGCCCCCGAGACGATCGTGCGCCTGCTCGACATGGACATCGACCCGTTCAACTTCGCGGACGCCCTCCTCGGCATCTGCGCGCAGCGCCTGGTGCGCACGCTGTGCAGTGCCTGCAAGGAGGAGTACGCCCCGAGCCCCGAGGAGTTCGCCGAGCTGGTCGAGGAGTACGGGGCCGAGCACTGGGACCGGGTGGGGGTCGCCTTCTCGCCTTCGCTGCGGCTGTGGCGGCCCAAGGGCTGCCCGAAGTGCGGCGGCACCGGCTACAAGGGCCGCATGGGCATCCACGAGCTGCTCGTGGCGAGCGACGAGGTCAAGCGCATGGTCCAGAAGAGAAAGCCCGTGGAGGAGCTGCGCCAGCTGGCCATCCGGGAGGGCATGACGACGCTCCTCCAGGACGGCATCCAGAAGGTGCTCAAGGGCGTCACCGACTTCAAGCAGGTCCGCGCGGTCTGCATCAAGTAGGGGGGGCCATGGCCAACTGGATGGGCGGCAGCGCGCCGGCGATGGCCGGGCAGGTCGAGGGCGGCTTCATCCTGCTCAGCAGCAACAACCTCAAGGGCTTCCTTCCGCCCGACCTGCAGTTGCTGCGGGCCGAGCTCGAGAAGGCGCTGCGCACGGCGAGGAGCGAGGTGCCGACGCAGGACGACGCCACAGCGCAGCAGGCTCGCAGCCGCCGGATCACCAGGATCAGCGGGGCGCTGCAGGTCGTGCAGAACCAGTTGTCGGTCCGCCGCTGAGGCGGCCGCCCCCCGGTTGCTCCCGGCTGGCGGCCTTCAGTAGAGCAGGAAGGGCTTGCGGGCCTCGCGCCAGCGCGCTACGCCCGCGGCCTCGTCCCCGAGGATCGCCGGCGCGTCGGCCCCGCGCTCGAGCGCCTCGCGTACGCGCCGGGATCCGACGAGCGTGTCGAGCGTGGCGCCGTCCCGCAGCCACGCGAACTCCGGGTGCAGCCGCCGGACCGTTCCGAGGAGGGTCAGACCGAGCGCCCAGGGCCGCGCCGCCGCGCGATCGGCCACCGACACGCGCACGCCGCGGCACGGGACGTCGCGGTGCTTGGGCTCGGGCGCCGCGGCCGAGGCCGTGGGCGTGAAGGAGACCGGCTCGAGCGCGAACCCGTGGCCGGCAGCGTCGCGCGCCACGGCCTCCGCCTTCAGCCAGGGCGCCCCGATCCGCAGGAACGGCGCCTCCGTCCCGCGCCCCTCGCTCAGGTTCGTGCCCTCGAAGAGGCAGGTCCCCGGGTAGGCGAGCGCCGCTTCGGCGCTGCGCAGGTTCGGCGACGGGCTCGTCCAGGGCCGTCCGGTGTCGGCCCAGGTCATCGAGCGCGTCCAGCCGTCGGCCGCGACCACGCTGACGCGCCCCGGCTTCGGCAGCCGCGCGTTCGCGAGCCGCGCCAGCTCGCCCAGCGTCAGGCCGTGCACGAGCGGCCCGGGCGTGAGGAAGAGGTTGGCGGGCACGGCGGGGTCGCGCTCGGGACCGTCGACGCGCAGGCCCCCCACCGGGTTCGGGCGATCCAGCACGATCAGCTCGACGCCGGACTCCGCGGCCGCCTCGAGGCACAGCAGCATGGTGCTGGCGTACGTGTAGAACCGCACGCCGACGTCCTGCAGGTCGACGACGAGGGCGTCGAGGCCCGCAAGGTCCGCGGGCGCGGGCCGGCGCTTCTCGCCGTAGAGGCTGACCACGGGCAGGCCGCTCGCCGCGTCCACACCGTCGACGACCGCCTCCCCCGCCGCCGCCCGCCCGCGCAGCCCGTGCTCGGGCCCGAACAGGCGGACCACCGTCACGCCCGCCGAGCGCAGCACGTCGATCGCGTGGCGTCCGTCGGCAGCCAGCGAGGCGCCGTGGCCGAGCAGGCCCACCCTGCGCCCGCGCAGGGCGTCTCCGGCGGGACCCGCCACGCGCTCGAGCCCGATCGCGACGGCCGCGGTCGCGCCCGCTGGCCCTCGGGTGGCGAGCGGGGCAAGCCCCGCCACCGCCAGGAACGCGCGGCGCCTCACGGGCGGTCCACCGCCCGCGCCACGGCGTCGGCCAGCTGCGAGCGGACCGCCCGGATCGCGTTGTTCTCGCGGGTCGGGTGGACGCGGTTCGTCAGCAGGATCACGTAGAGCCCGCGCTCCGGGTCCATCCACATCGAGGTGCCCGTGAAGCCGGTGTGGCCGAACGAGCGGCTGGAGAGGAGCGAGCCGGCCGAGGAGAAGCCGGGCTCGCCCGGCACCGCGCTGCGCCGGCCGGTCTCGTCGCTCGGCGTGTCCCAGCCGATCGCGCGCGAGGCGCCGGGCACGCCCGCCCGCTTCGTGAACAGCTCCACCGTCGCCCGCGAAACGAGCCGCCGCCCGTCGAGCGTCCCCTCGTCGAGCAGCATCTGCGCGAGCCGGGCGAGGTCCGGGGCCGTCCCGAACAGCCCGGCGTGGGGCGCGACGCCGCCGAGCGCGAAGGCGTTCTCGTCGTGCACCTCGCCGCGCACCACCCGTCCGCGCCAGGGGTCGTTCTCGGTCGGCGCCACGCGCGGCAGCCGCTCCGCGGCCGGCCGATAGCCGGCGTCTTTCATCCCGAGCGGCTCGAGCACGCGCCGGCGCGCCAGGGCCTCGAACGGCTCGCCGGCGAGGCGCTGGAGCACGTCGCCCAGCAGGATGATCCCGAGGTCGCTGTAGACCGACTTCGTGCCCGGCTCGTACGCGAGGTCCATCCCCACGATCCGCTCGACGTAGGCCGGCTGGCCCTTGATCTCCTTGTAGAGAGGCGCCCACCACAGCAGCCCGCCGGAGTGAGTCAGCAGCTGGCGCAGCGTGACGGCGTCCTTCGCCCCGCCCTTCCAGCCCGGGAAGAAGGAGCCCACCCGGGCGTCGAGGTCCAGCTTCCCCTCGTCGACGAGCATCATCGCGAGCGTCGTCGTCACGACCACCTTCGTCAGGCTCGCGAGGTCGTAGAGGGTGTCCGTCCGCACCTCGGCCGCGTCGGTGTCGTACGAGAGCCGGCCGAACGCCTTCAGGTGCACGAGGCGTCCGCCGTGGCCGATCGCCAGCACACCGCCGGGATAGGCCTTGCCCACCCCCGCCTGCACGACCGCGTCGGCCTCGGCAAAGCCGCCGCCCGCGGCGGGGTCTGCCGCCACCTGCGCGGCTGCGGGCTTGGGCTCGGGGGACACGGCAGCGAGAGCATAACCTGCGCAGGCGAGCAGTGCGGCGGCGATCGCGGGCACCGGCCCCGGGCCCCTCACGGCGAGCCCGCCGCGGGAGCCGCCGAGCCGTCGCGCCGTGCGACGGCGGGGGCGAACGCGAACTGCTTCAGCAGGCGGCGGTGCTCCGGATCGAGCGACTCGTGGGAGAACAGCACCACGCCCCGCGCACCGGCCTGCCTGGCGACCTCCACTTTCTGCACGAGACCCTCCGGGTCGAGACGATAGGCGCCGATGCCCGCCCAGATCGGCTGCCCGCTCGTCTTTCCGCGGGCCGTCTCGAGCTGCTGCTGGAAGAGCCGGCTGTCGGGCGTGTAGGTCATCGGGCACAGCGCCGAGAGAATGCCGCTCTCCAGCCAGTGCGGCCAGTCCTGGAACTTGTGGTTGACGGCCTGCGCCTCGTCGGGCGCCACGGCGGCCGACACCACGATGCCCGGCCGCTCGGCCCGCGACGCATCGGCGAGCCGCGTCGCGAGCGCGGTCAGGATGGCGCGGCGGTAG
>JBGASI010000440.1:0-7029 GCA_044229815.1 Vicinamibacteria bacterium
AGACCAAGCCGACGAGCCGCAGGACGTTCCTGAAGCACACCGCGACCGCCGGCGCCGCCCTGGCGGTGGCCAACCGCGCTCCGGCCGTCCTCGCGAACACGAGGCCGAGCGACCTCGTCCGCGTGGCCATGATCGGCGTGGGGACCCAGGGCCACGGCCTGCTCCAGGCCGTCCAGGCGGTGCCCAACACCGAGATCCGGGTCATCTGCGACCTCTACACGGGGAACATCAGGCGGGCGCAGGGGCTCTGCACGAACGAGCGCGTCCGGATCGTCAAGGAGTGGGAGCGGGTCGTCGAGGACAAGGACATCGACGCCGTCGTCATCGCGGTGCCGGACTTCTGGCACGCCCCCATCACCGTCGCCGCCGCCCAGAACAAGAAGGACGTCTACGTCGAGAAGGGCTGGTGCGTGAAGCTCGACGAGGCCAAGAGGATGCGGGCCGCCGTGAAGGACAACAAGGTGGTGATGCAGCTCGGCCACCACATGAACAGCATCCCCACCATGCACAAGGCGCGCGAGATCTTCCGCTCGGGGGCGCTGGGCAAGGTGCCGCTGGTGCGGTCGTACATCGACCGCACGAACGCGTTCCCGGAGTGGCAGTTCTACACGGACTACGCGATCCAGGAGCGCCCGGCGGACGCGACCGAGGCGAACATCGACTGGAAGCGCTTCGTGGCCAACTCGCCGCATCCCGACCGGCCCTTCGACCCCGAGCGGTTCTTCACGTGGCGGCGCTACTGGGACTACGGGACGGGCATCGCCGGCGACCTGCTCAGCCACATCTGGGACGCGGTCAACATGGTGATGGAGATGGGGATCCCCGAGACCGCGGCCACCCAGGGAGGCAAGTACTTCTGGAAGGAGGACCGCGAGGTGCCCGACATGTGGCACGTGCTGTTCGACTACCCGAAGAAGGAGCTGGCGGTCACCTTCGCGTGCAGCTTCCACAACAAGCACGTCGGCGAGCTGGTGCAGATCCTGGGTCGCGACCTCACCCTCGAGTGCTCCAGCGAGTTCTGCCGCACGTACACGCCCGAGTGGAAGCCCGGCGGCTACGAGCGGATGATGGCCGCCCGGCAGCTGGCCGACCAGACGCGCAAGGCCGCCAAGGAGCTCGGCGTCGAGGCGCCGCCCACGGTCGTCGCCCCGGACTACAGCCTGCGCGAGGGCGAGTTGCAGATCAGCTCGCACATGCAGAACTTCATGGACTGCATCCGCTCGCGGGAGCTGCCCCGCTGCCACGTCGACCGCGCGTTCGAGGAGGCGGTCACGCTGCTGATGTCGGTCGAGTCCTACCGCCGCGACGCCAAGGTCCGCTGGGACCCCGTCAAGGAGGAGATCGTCTGACGTACCGAGGGTGACTCGCGGGAAGCACGAAAGCGACAACACGGAGGCCCTGCCATGAAGCGTCGCCAGTTTCTGCAAACCGCCGCCGGGGTCGGAGCGGGACTGACCATCCTGCCCAGCGGTGCCCGGGCGGGGGGAAAAGGCCCGGGTAGCAGGCTCAACATCGCGCTGATCGGCGTCTGGGGCCGCGGCGAGGCCCACTACGACTCGCTGAGCGAAGAGAACGTGGTCGCCCTTTGCGATGTGAACGAAGGGCGGTTCCCCAAGGCCCTCCAGCGGTTCCCCAAGGCCAAGACCTACGTGGACTGGCGGAAATGCCTCGAGCAGAAGGACCTCGACGCGGTGGTCATCTGTACGGCCGACCACACCCACGCCTTCATCGCCAACTGGGCCCTGAACCGCGATCTGCACGTGTACTGCGAGAAGCCGCTGGCGATCACCGTGGAAGAAGCCCGCATCGTCCGGGCGAACTGGATGAAGAAGAAGGGCAAGCTGGCGACGCAGGTCGGCATGCAGCGGCACGCCAACCCGAACTTCAACCGCATCCGGGAACTGATTCGCGACGGGGCGATCGGCGACCTCTCGGCGGCCTACGCCTGGGGCAACCGCCAGATTCGCCGTGCCGGCTACCTGCCCGCCCAGGGCCAGCCGCCGGCCGGCTTCCACTTCGATCTGTGGCTCGGCCCGTCACCCGATCATCCGTACAACCCGGGCTATTTCTCCGGCGAATCCGGGATGAACTGCCTCTCGTGGAACATGTTCTGGGACTTTGGCGTCGGCCAGATCGGCGACATGGGCAGCCACACGATGGATCTGCTCTGGAACGTCGTCGACGCCAAGCTGCCGACCTCGGTCGAGGCGAAGGGCGAGGCATACAACCCCGACGTCACGCCGGTCGAATGCGAGTCGCACTTCGAGCTTCCGGCCAACGCCTGGCGGGGCCCCATCCGCATCAGCTGGTATCAAGGGGGCGCGATGCCCCGCTCGCCCAAGCCGTACATCGACCTGAAGCAGATCGACCACGGCGCCATGTTCAAGGGCTCGAAGGGCTTCCTGATTGCCGACTTCGACTCGCGGATCCTGTTGCCGTTCGGCGACGACTCCGACATGACCTACTACAAGGCGCCCACGCGGGACGAGGTGCTGCCGCCGTTGGGCCACTTCCAGAAGCAGTGGCTGGACGCCTGCAAGGATCCCACCCGCAGGACGGCCTGCGACTTCGAGTACAGCGGCAACATGATCGAGCAGTTGCTCCTGGGCCTGGTGGCCTACCGCGTGGGCAGGAAGTTCGAGTACGACGGCGCCACCGGCCGCGCAACCGACTGTCCCGAGGCCAACGAGTTCATGGGACGCAAGTACCGCCCGGGCTGGACGCTGGACGGCTAGGCCGCATCTCGCACGAGACGACCGCCGCGCGGGGAACGCTGCGACGCCGCGCTCAGCTCTTCGCGACGCGCATCACGTCCGAGCCGCCGGCCCAGCGCACCTCGAGATCCAGCGGCGCGCTCGCGCGCGCCTCGATCCGCGGTCGCTCGTCCAGGGAGCGGCGGCGCGCGCACGACAGGTCGATCATGATCTCGCGCCCGAACGGATAGCGCTTGACGGCGTGCGCTTCCGTCAGCCGCACGTCCCAGACGAGCCGCTGCGCGGGCGCGTCGGGCCGCAGCCCGAAGACGTACTCGAACAGCTCGGCGATCGGCGGCAGGCCGCCCGGGCCGACGAAGTCGCGCCGCGCGGGTTCGCCCGGAGCGGTGGACTCGGGCGCGTAGTTCTCCCAGATGGTGCCGGAGCTCTCGAACACGGCGACGACGTTGCCGAGGTCGTTGCGTGCGATCTGGTGGGCGAGCCCGTCGCGGCCGACCTGCGTGAGGCCGCGCAGGACCATGTAGTTCGGGTTCGCCCACACACCGCCGCGCCAGTAACCGCCCTTCGGGTCGTACCCGGGCGTGTCGGCGGCGAGCGACGGGACCCGGTGCGTCCGATCGAACGCGCGCGGGTCTTCGAGGTGCGCCACGAAGCGGTCGAGGCGCTCCTTCGGCACGACGTCCGCGATCAGCGCCCAGTACCCGCCGATCGTCTTCACGCCGTTCAGTCGCCCGTCGTTCCAGCGGTCGAAGTAGAAGCCGGCCGTCTCGTCCCACAGCTGCGCGTTGACGAAACGCGCGAGGCGCTCGGCCTCCTCGCGCGCGTCCGCCACGTCGTCCGAGGCCCCGAGCTCCTGCGCCATCCGCACCAGCAGGCGCGCCGAGAGGACCTGCTGCAGGGTGGTGTCGACCCACGTCATCCAGCCGTGCGAGTGCGCGTGGTTGTAGTAGGGCAGGTCGCGCCGCAGCCGAGGCTGGTTGTCCATGCCGCAGCCCCAGCCCGAGGAGAAGTAGCTGCCGTCGGGCCACGTGCGAAACGCCCGCAGCCACTGGTGGTACGCGCGCAGCACGGGGAACACCCGCGCCAGGCGCTCCCGGTCGCCGAAGTTGTTGTAGTGCTCCCACTCGGCCCAGGCGAGCACGTTGGGGCCTGTCGAGTCCGGGTCGTAGCGGAAGAAGCGGTCGGCGCCGTCGGCGCGGCCGATCTCGCGGCAGATGAAGCCGTCCGGGTGCTGCTTCGCGTAGAGGTTGTCGAGCGTGCGGACGAACGGGAACGCGCGCGCGCCGTAGCGCCCGAACATCACCATGAAGCAGGAGTCCCACATGAACACGCAGTCGTTGAAGGCGGGGTCGAAGAAGTTGGCGACGAAGCCACTCGCCGGCTCGGGCCGCAGCAGGTGGGAGAACGCCAGCTGCCACGCCCTCCAGTAGCAGTCGATCGTGGACGCGTGCCCCTCCCACGACGGCTCGGGCAGCACCCCGCGCGAGGCATCGAAGGACGGCACGGGCGCGTTCTCCGGCGGCATGCGCAGGAACTCGTTGCGCTCGACGAGCGGGTTGCGGATGTACGTGTCGTACTTCGCGTTCACGCGCCGGCCGCGCTGCCGGGGGGCGGCGGCAGGTCCTGGCCCATGGCGTTGGCCGCGCGGGCGACGGCGCCGGAGGCGAGCGCCAGCGGCGGGACGCTCAGGAAGCGGCGGCGACTCACCATCCGTCGATTGTATGCCCCGCCGTCGGCGAGCGACGCCCGGGTGCAAGCCCGCCGGCTGCGAGCGGACGATCCGAGGAGCTAGTTGAGCGCCGTCGGCACGGCCAGCGAGACCGGGGCGATCTCGGCGTCGAAGCGCGCGCCGGCCGGCGTCACCATCTGGTAGCTGCCGTGCATCGCGCCGATGGGCGTGGGCAGCGGGCAGAAGCTGGTGTACTCGTACGACTCCCCGGGCTCGAGCACCGGCTGCTCGCCGACGACCCCCGGGCCCTCGACGTGCTGGACGTTGCCGGCGCCGTCGCTGATCACCCAGCGCCGGCTGACGAGCTGGACGGTCTCGTCGCCGAGGTTCGAGATGCGCACGCGGTAGGCGAAGAAGTAGCGTCCATCGCGCGGCGAGCTGCGCTCCGCCAGGTACTGGCTGCGCACCTGCACGCGGACCCCGCTCGTCGTGGCGTCGCTCAGGACGCGCTCCCTGGGGCGGCGCCCGCGGGCGGCAGGGCGGCGGCGTCGCCGCGGCGCGGCTCCACGAACGCGAGCACGAGCGCGACGCCGAGCAGGAGGATGTTCCGCGTGACCAGGAACCAGCCGACGCCGCGCGTCCAGGCGGGCGGCCAGGACGCGCTCGCGTCGGCGCTGGCGAGCGAGGTGCAGCCGCAGTTCACCACGTCGATCCCGCGCGCGAGCACGCTGCCGGCCGAGACGACGAATACCGCCAGCAGCAGCGCGATCACGAGCGCCGCCTCGCGGCGCCAGACGCCGGCGATCAGCAGCAGGCCCGCCAGGATCTCGACCCAGGGCAGGGTGACGGCGACCAGGTTGGACGGCAGCGGGCCGGCCACCTGCCACTGGTAGACCACCTTCGCGAAGGCGGCCGGCGCGGCGATCTTGTCGAGGCTCGCGTAGACGAAGTAGGCGCCGAGCAGCAGGCGCAGCACGAACTGCAGGCGCCCGGAACGCAGCAGGGCGCTCACGGCTTCGCCGCCTCGTCGAGGGGGAGCTTCGCATCCTGCCAGGCGGGCAGGCCCTCGTCCAGGATGCCGGCCCCGATGCCCCGTTCGCGCAGCCGGCGCGCGACGAGGTGGCTCGCCTCGCAGCCGTAGCCGCTGCAGTAAACGACCACCGCCGGCGCGCGCCGCACGGCGGCCTCGACCCCGGGGAAGGCCCGCTCGAAGTCCTCCGAGGGCAGGGAGAGCGCCCCGGGGATGCGGCTCATGCGCCAGAAGTCGCGGGGGCGCGCGTCGAGGAAGAGCGCGCCCCGATCGAGCAGCACCTTGGCCTGCGGCGCCGGGACGAGCTCGTCGCCGGCCTGCACGAAAACGCTCTTCTCGAGAGCGAATCCGCGCCCGCCGAAGGCGTTCCAGGCCAGCCCGGCGCAGGCGCCGGCCGTCAGTATCAGGGCGAATCGCTTCCAGTCAGGAACCATATGGCATCAACCATACCAATGTATCAAGAAATGACCGTATCGCTGTGTTACCTTAGCCGGGTTTGTGGACACCCGCCCCCGATGGCCCTCCTCACCACTGAGGCCCTTGTTCTCCGGGGCTACAAGCTGGGAGAAACGAGCAAGCTCGTGGTCTTGCTGACGCGTGACCGGGGCAAGCTGCGGGCGGTCGCGCGCGGCGCGCGCGGCGCGCGGCCGCGCTACCAGTCGGCGCTCGAGCCCCTGTCCGAGGTGAAGGTCACGCTGTACGGCCGGCAGGGCGCCGAGCTGCTGCGGCTGGGCGAGGCCGACCTGCTGCACTCGGCCTTCCGGGCGGGCGCGCGCAGCCTCGAGTCGGCGATGGTGCTGTCGAGCTGCGTCGAGATGCTCGACGCCTTCTGCCAGGAGGGCGAGGCGGAGGAGCGGGTGTACCGGCTCGCGCTCGCGGTCGTGCGCGCTGCGGAAGAAGGCGCCTCGCCCGAGCTCCTGGCGCGCTACCTCGAGGCGTGGCTGCTCCGGCTCAACGGGCTGTACCCGTCACTCGAGCGCTGCGCGGCCTGCGCCGGCGCGCTCGGCGCGGGTGCGCTCGCCTACCACGCGCCGGCGCACGGCTTCGTCTGCCCGGCCTGTGGCCCAGCCACCGGGCCGCGCCTGTCGGCCGCGGCGCGCGTCCTCGTCGAGCGGATCTTCCGGTGCGGGCCCGAGTCGTTCCTGGCCTCGGCACCCGCCGAGGCCCGCGAGCTCGAGGCGTTCCACCGGGACAGGATCGGCGCACACCTCGAGCGCGACCTGCGCTCGCCGCGGGTGGTGCGCGAGACGAGGCGGGAGGCCGCGCGTTGACGCTGCAGGAGATCATCTTCGCGCTCGAGCGCTACTGGTCGCAGCGGGGCTGCCTGGTGCACCAGCCCTGGGACGCCGAGGTCGGCGCCGGCACGATGCACCCGGAGACGTTCTTCCGCGTGCTCGGGCCCCGGCCCTGGAAGGTGGGCTACGTCCAGCCCTCGCGACGCCCCGCGGACGGTCGCTACGGCGAGAACCCGAATCGCCTCTACAAGCACGAGCAGTTCCAGGTGATCCTCAAGCCGCCCCCGGCCGACATCCAGGACGCCTACCTCGGCAGCCTCGAGGCGATCGGCATCGATCCCTCGCGGCACGACGTGCGCTTCGAGGAGGACAACTGGGAGT
>JBGASI010000441.1:0-4296 GCA_044229815.1 Vicinamibacteria bacterium
CGGTCTCGAGGCGCTCGAGGCGCAGGCGCCCTCGCCCGAGCGGGACCTGCGCGAGATCTCCCTGCGCAGCGTGCTCGCCGTGTCGCTCGGCGTCGTGCAGGGGCAGTCCGCGCCGGGGGTCGAAGCGGTCTACGAGCGCATCCTCGCCCTCACCGGCCAGATGGGCAAGGTGCCCCAGCCGATCTACTTCGGGCTGTGGAACTTCTACGCGAGCCGCGGCAAGCTGCACGAGGCGCGCGAGATGGCGCAGCAGCGCCTCGACTACGGCGAGGCGAGCGACGACGCGGAATCGCTCTTCGTGGGCCAGTACACCCGCTCGGCGGCCGACCTGTTCCTCGGCCAGCCGGCGGCCGCGCGCGAGGGCTTCGAGCGGCTGCTGTCCATCTATCCGCGCGAGGGCCTGGCCAACCAGGCGATCGCCTACGACATCGGCATCGTCGCGCTCTCGCTGCTCGGCGACGCGCTCTGGCTGCTGGGCCTGCCGGACGCCGCGCAGCGCAAGGCCGACGAGGCGATCGAGCTCGGCCGCCGCTCCTCGCCCTTCACCCAGTCGGTCGCGCTCGTCAACCGGCTGATCCTCGCCACGTCAATGCGCGACGCCGCGACGAGCCGGCAGCGGGCCGAAGAGCTGATCGCTCTGAGCGCCGAGCACTCCTACCAGTACTGGACCGTGCACTGGCGGATCTCGCTGGCGCTGGCGGGCATCACGGCAGGCACGCCTGCCGAGGAGATCGACCGGGCGCTGGCGGAGGCGTCCTCGTCGATCGCCATGATGCGCACGGCCTTCGGCAGCAACCTCCAGTGCAGCCGCTTCCTGGCCTGGACCGTCGCCGCCTGCCTGGAGCACGGCCGCGCACCGCTGGCGCGTCCGCTCCTGGACGAGGCGCTCCTGCTCGTCGAGCACGACGGGGAACGCTACTGGGAAGCGGACCTGCGCCGTCTCCAGGGGCTGCTGTTGCTGGCCCAGGGCGCCCCGGCGGGGCAGGCCGAGGCCTGCTTCCAACAGGCGCTCGCCGTCGCCCGTGCCCAGGGCGCGAGGATCTTCGAGCTGCGCGCCGCGGTGGACCTGTGCCGGTTCTGGCGCGACCTGGGCCGCACCGAGGAGGCCCGCGCCCTCCTCGGGCCCCTCCATGCCTCCTTCGCCGAGGGCGAGGACACCCCGGACCTCAGGACAGCGCGAGAGCTGCTGAGCCTCCTGGAGTCGCCACGGGGCTGAGCTGCGGCTGCCGGGCGAGCTGCCGGCGCCGCTGCAGGAACAGGTAGATGAACGCGGCGTCGACGATCGCGGCGGACGTGCCGATCGAGAGCAGGAAGTAGTCCGACGGGTAGTGCAGGAAGAAGAAGACGACCACGAGGGCCGAGCCTGCGGCTCGGGTCCAGTTGGCCGTGAAGGAGAAGTGCTCGAGCGTCGTCTGCCGCAGCATCAGCGGAATGTAGAGAAACGAGATCGAGAGCTGGATCAGGTAGGCCGCGCGGCCGCCCACCTCGTTGTCCAGGCCCTGGGCGTGGAGCTGATAGGTCGCGACCCCCGCCATCAGCGCGATGCCGAGGCAGATCGGCACGAACACCGAGCGCCTCTGCAGCTGCGGGATGGTGAGCTGCTTCGAGCCGAAGGCCAGGACGCCGTAGCTGAAGATGAACCCGGCGTCGAGGAAGAACCAGACGACGTTCGCCGCCTGGAAGAGCATCCCCATCCGGTTCGTCGCCAGGAAGCTCCAGACGAACTCCCACGCGACGTCGCAGCAGCCCGCGAAGACCGGCATCTCGACGTACTTGTAGCGCAGGATGTTGCGGATGTAGATGACGTAGGCGACCACCCAGAGCAGGCAGCCCATGCCGTAGAAGAAGAACTCCGCCCCGGTGTAGTCCTTCCAGTTGATCCACACGATCTCGTTCATGCGCATGCCCTTCCCTCGTGAGAGCGGGTGATCACTCGAAAGCCGGCCCGTTCAGGTCGAGCCGGGTGAACGGGATCGAGAACGAGACGCGGCCGTGGCGGTCGACGTCGACCATGCCCTGCAGCAGCAGGCGGGCCAGCCGCGCCGCGAACGGCTCGCGCTCCCCGAACAGTTGTCCCAGGCGCAGGACGAGGGCGAGGCCCGCCTTCAGCAGCCCGTGGCCAGGAAGCGGCGCGCAGCCGACCCGCGCCAGCTCTTCCGGCTTCAGCAGCTCGGTCATCAGGATCCGCGGGGCGTAGCCGAGCCCCGGCAGGCGCGGGAAGCTCGGCAGCATGCGCTGCATCATGTCCAGGTTGTGCCGGGTGAGCGTGACGCCGTAGGGGTTGCGGTCCGGCATCGTGTTGTTCCGCCGGACGTAGCTGCGGTAGAACTCCGCGGCCTCCTCGAGCGTCGCCGGGATGAAGCTCTCGTCGTGCGGCTGCCCCTCGGGGTGGATGCCCATCAGCAGCGCGAACGTGCGCCAGAGAAGGTAGAAGTCCTCGGCGTCCCGGTCGGCCAGCCCGAGGCGCAGCGCCTGCAGGCCCTCGACCACGAGGGAGGAGAACGCCATGATCGTGGCCAGCCGGTCCTCGTGGTTCACCGGCACGCCGAACGACCGCTGGTAGTGCGGCCGGCTCTGCGCGGCGATCGCGCGGATCCCGGCGTGCAGCAGCCGCAGCTTGCGCGCGGTGACGATCGCCCGGCCGTCCGGCCGGAAGGCGTCGGCGTCGGAGACGTTGACGAGCAGCTGGACGACGCCCATCAGCCGCCGGAACGGATGGTGCTCGAGGTCGCCGGAGATCGACAGGATCTCGCACAGGCAGGGCGCGGCGTAGCCGCGCGGCAGGCTCGACGCCAGCAGCACGGCGACGGCCGGCAGCGCGTTCTTCAGGAAGGCCTGCCCGCCTCGCTGCAGGCGCTCGAGATCGAGCCCCGGCGGCAGGCCCGCCGAGGCGGCCATGAAGTCCCGCAGGGGCCGCGGGGCGTCGGCGGGCAGCGGCGTGTCGTTCGCCTTCAGCATCCCGAAGATCGCGCCGACCGCCCGAGCCCCGCCGTCCTCCAGCAGGCCCCGCACTGCCGCGTCCGCGGGGGGATCGCCGACCTGCCGCAGCGAGTCCAGGAACACGTCGTCCGACCATCTGCCTGTCGGCACGCCCCCACCTCCCCAGGCCGTCCTGATTGGTTGTGCGGGCGATTGTAGCCGCGCCGAAAGGAAATGGGCGAGGCCCGCGGCGTCTATCTCAGCGACGCGTTCCCGACCACTTGCGATCGGTGATCTCGTCGCAGTAGCCCCACCTGCCGACGAAGCTGCCGCCCGAGAAGTCGAACACGAAGTGGCCGTGGTAGTAGCTGCCGTCGACGGGGTTGTTGCAGCGCTTCGCCGCCTTGTCCTGGACCCACAGGCCGGTCAGGCGACTGCCGGAGAGGCTCGTGCCGCCGATCCGCCCGTTCTCGAAGTCGTAGGTGCCGAGGATGGCTCCCTCCGTCACGGTCAGCTCCATCAGCCCCGAGTCGGTGGCCCATCTTCCAGCGATCGAGCCGCCGTTCGAGCCGGCGGGGCCGCCCGCGGGGCGGTCGTCCGCGCCGCCTTGCGGCGGCGTGCCGTCGGGGATCCACTGGTAGACGAAATTCACGAGGAGGGTTCCGCTGCTCATGGCGTTCGCCTGGATGACGAGTTCGCTGCCGCCGCGGGAAGCGGGCACGACCGCCTGGTACGCCTGGCTGTGCGTGCGAGCCGTCTCGCAGACGCCCTGATCGCCGCTGCCGGCCATGGCGTAGCCGCCCGCGCCGCCCAGGGTCGCGATGAACAGCGACGGACCCCGGGTGCCCTCGTGGCCCGCAGAGGGCTGCCACGAGACGCAATCGATGCTCACCATCGCACCGATCGGCCGCTCCGGCGTGATGGTGGCCGGGAGCTCCCAGTGCGCGCGCTGCACGCTCACACCGGTTCCGAAGTCGCCCTTGATGGTGAAGTGATGGGTGTCGTGGTCGGGCAGGGTGTACGTCACGCCGCCGCCTGCGAACTCGCCTCTCTGGATGATCTGGCGGGTGTAGTCGGAATACGTGGCTTCCTTCAGCTTCCAGTAGCCGGCCTGGGCCGGGATGGCGGCGAGCGTGCCGAGCACGGTGGCGATGGCGAACCGGATGGACATGGGCCTCTCCTCGATCGGGCGGGATTATCCGCCCACACCCGTCCCCGGCGCGAGGGGGCGGATCGCGCCCGGCCCTCAGTACGCGGACAGCGTCGGGTCCACCTCGCGCGCCCAGGCGAGGATGCCGCCGCGCAGGTTGAGCAGGTGGTGGAACCCCGACTGCCGGAGGAGGGCCAGCGCCCGGGCCGAGCGGACGCCGGACCGGC
>JBGASI010000442.1:0-4277 GCA_044229815.1 Vicinamibacteria bacterium
TCGACCTGCGGGCCCTCGTGCGGGCGGCGGCGCTCGAGCTGGCCGGGGGCGCGGCCCCTGGGTTCGTCTCGGCGCGCTTCCACGAGACGATGGCGGAGGCCGCCGCGCAGATGGTCCGGCGGGCGGCGCCGGCCGAGGCGGGCCTGCCGGTCCTGCTCACCGGCGGCTGCTTTCAGAACGCCCGCCTCGTCGAGGCCGTGCTGCGGCGGCTCGCCGACCGACGCGTGCTGCGGCACCGGCTCGTGCCGCCGGGAGACGGCGGGGTCGCGCTGGGCCAGGCGCTGGTGGCCGACGCGCTCGGCCGGGGGATGCTGGCATGATGGACGCACGGCGTGGCGTGCGGCCGCGGGAGGCTTGAGATGTGCCTGGCGGTTCCGGGGAAGGTCGTCGAGATCCTGGGCGAGGGCGAGCTGCGCATGGGCCGGATCGACTTCGCCGGCGTGCAGCGCCAGGCCTGCCTCGCCTACGTGCCCGAGGTGCAGCTGGGCGACTACGTGCTCGTGCACGTGGGCTTCGCGATCTCGCGCATCGACGAGCAGCAGGCGCTGGAGACCTTCGCGGCGCTTGCCGAGATGGGCCAACTCGACGAGCTGGGCCCGCCGCCCGGCGAGGGGCCGGTCGCGCGCACGGCCGGCGGGCAGGGAGGCGAGGACTGATGCGCCATGTGGACGAGTACCGCGACCCGGCCGCGGTCGAGGCCGTGGTGAAGCGGATCGCGGCGACCGTGACCCGGCCCTGGACGCTGATGGAGGTGTGCGGCGGGCAGACCCACTCGATCCTGAAGTTCGGCCTGCACGAGCTGCTGCCCGAGGCGGTGCGCCTGGTGCACGGGCCCGGCTGCCCGGTCTGCGTGACCCCGCTCGAGCTGATCGACCGCGCGATCGCGATCGCCTCGCGTCCCGACGTCATCTTCTGCTCGTTCGGCGACATGCTCCGCGTGCCCGGCTCGCGCGACGACCTGCTCAAGGTGAAGGCCCGCGGCGGCGACGTGCGGATCGTCTACTCGCCGCTCGACGCGCTGCGGCTCGCCCGCGAGCAGCCCGCCCGCAAGGTCGTCTTCTTCGCCGTCGGCTTCGAGACGACGGCGCCCGCGAACGCGATGGCCATCCACCGCGCCGCGGCCGAGGGGCTCGCGAACTTCTCGGTGCTGGTCGCCCACGTGCTGGTGCCTCCCGCGCTCGAGGCGCTGCTCTCCTGCGAGGACGCGCAGATCCAGGGCCTGCTGGCGCCGGGCCACGTCTGCGCGGTGACGGGCTACACGGGCTACGAGCCGGTCGCGGCGAGGTTCCGGATGCCGGTCGTGATCACCGGCTTCGAGCCGCTCGACCTGCTGAAGGGCGTGCTCGCGGCCGTGACGCAGCTCGAGCGGGGGGAGGCGCGGGTCGAGAACCAGTACCCGCGCGCGGTCGTGCGCGGGGGCAATCCCGCCGCGCTGCGCATGCTCGAGGACGTGTTCGTGGTCTCCGACCGCTCCTGGCGCGGACTGGGCTCGATCCCGCTGAGCGGCTACGCGCTCGCGCCGAAGTACGCGACCTTCGACGCCGAGCGCGTGTTCGACGTGGCGGGCGTCACGGCCAGCGAGCCCGAGGCCTGCCGCGCCGGGCTCGTGCTGCAGGGCCGGCTGCGCCCGACCGACTGCCCGGAGTTCGGCACGCGCTGCACGCCGGAGCAGCCGCTCGGCGCGACGATGGTATCGAGCGAGGGGGCCTGCGCGGCCTACTTCCACTACCGCCGCCCCCGGGGCGAGCGCGTGGCCTCCTAGCCATGGCGCCCTCCTTCGACTCGCTCTTGAGCTGCCCCGCGCCGCTCGACCACGGCGACATCGTCGAGCTCGCCCACGGCGGCGGGGGGCGCAAGACCGCGCGCCTCGTCGAGACGCTGTTCGCGCCGGCCTTTCGCAACCCCCACCTCGAGCCGCTCGGCGACGGCGCCCTCGTCAGCGTCGGCGGGCAGCGCCTGGCGTTCACCACCGACACGTTCGTGGTGACCCCGGCCTTCTTCCCGGGCGGCGACATCGGGTCGCTCTCGGTGCACGGCACCGTGAACGACCTCGCGATGTGCGGGGCCGAGCCGCTGTTCCTCAGCGCGGGCTACGTGCTCGAGGAGGGCTTCCCGATGCGCGACCTCGCCCGGGTCGTGCAGTCGATGGCGGCCGCCTGCGCCGGCGTCGGCGTCCTGCTCGTCACCGGCGACACGAAGGTGGTCGACCGTGGCAAGGGCGACGGGATCTACATCAACACCTCCGGGATCGGCCGCGTGCTCGACGGCGTCTCCGTCGGGCCGGCGCGGGCCGCGGCCGGCGACGCGGTGCTCGTCTCGGGGCCGCTCGGCGACCACGGGATCGCGGTGATGGCCGCGCGCGAGGGGATCGACTTCGAGACGCGGCTTCTCTCCGACAGCGCCCCGGTGGTGCGACCGGTGCGCGCGCTGCTCGAGGCGGTGCCGGGCACCCACGTGCTGCGCGACCCCACGCGCGGCGGGCTCGCGACCGCGCTGTGCGAGATCGCGCTGGCCTCGGGCGTCGGCATCCGCCTCGACGAGGGCGCGATCCCGGTGCGCGAGGAGGTGCGCGGGGCTTGCGAGCTGCTCGGCTTCGACCCGCTCTACGTCGCGTGCGAGGGGCGCTTCCTGGCGATCGTGCCGGGAGACCAGGCCGACGCCGCCCTCGCGGCCATCCGCTCGCAGCCGGGCGGCGAGGCCGCCTGTCGCGTGGGCAGCGTCGTGGCCGACGACCCCGGGCGGCTGGTCCTGAGGACCCGGATCGGGACGCAGCGCCTGCTCGAGCGGCTCTCGGGCGAGCAGCTGCCGCGGATCTGCTAGGCTCGTCCGCCCATGCACGAGTACTCGCTCGTCTCCGCCATGGTCGACCGCGTCGAGAAGGAGGCCCGCGCCCGCCACGCGGTGGCCGTTCACCGGCTCGGCGTGCGCCTGGGGGCGCTGTCGGGCGTCGAGCCCGAGCTGTTCGCCTCGGCCTTCACGCTCGTGCGCCAGGGGCTGCTGAAGGACGCCGAGCTGGAGATCCGCCGCGCGGAAGCGGCGTGGGCCTGCCCGAGCTGCGGCGCGGCGATCCCGGCGGGCGGCGTCCTGCGCTGCGCCGCCTGCGACGTCCCGGCGAAGCTCGTGAGCGGGGACGAGATACTGCTGGAGCAGATCGAGATGGAGGTGCCCTGATGTGCGACAGCTGTGGTTGCGGCGACCCGAACCTCGTCTCGGTCGAGGTCCACGACAAGATCCTCTCGGTCAACGACCGCACCGCGGGCCACAACCGCGAGCACTTCGTCGCGGGCGGGGTGTTCGCGGTGAACCTGATGGGCTCGCCCGGCGCGGGCAAGACCGCGGTGCTCGAGGCGACGGCCCGCGCCCTCGCCGGGCAGCGCCGGCTCGGGGTGATCGCGGGCGACCTCGAGACCGAGAAGGACGCGGACCGCCTGCGCGCGGTGGGCGTGCCGGCCGACGCGATCACCACCGGCTCCGCCTGTCACCTCGACGCCGAGATGGTGCACAAGGCGCTGCACCGCTTCCCCTGGCGCGAGCTCGACTACCTGTTCGTCGAGAACGTCGGCAACCTCGTGTGCCCGGCCGTCTACGACCTCGGGCAGGCGGTGAACGTGGTCGCGCTGTCGGTGACCGAGGGCGAGGACAAGCCGCTCAAGTACCCCGTGATGTTCCGCAAGGCCGACCTCGTGCTGCTCACCAAGACCGACCTGTTGCCGTACCTCGACCTGAAGGTCGAGGCGATCGAGGAGGCCCTCGCCCGGACCATGCCGAGGCCGACCCTGCTGAAGCTCTCGGCCCGCACCGGCGAGGGGGTGGCCGCCTGGCTCGCCTGGCTCGAGGAGCGGCGGGCGGCCCTGCCACGGCCCGCGCCGACCGCTGCGCACGGCCACGAGCACGGCTCCGGGGGTTAGACTAGCGCCGCCATGAGCGACTCGAAGGTCGACGCTCGCGCCCGCCTGCGCCACGACCTGCGGACCCCGCTCCACCAGATCATCGGCTACGCGGAGCTGCTCGAGGACGAGGCGCGCGACGGCGGCCACGAGTCCGTGCTCGCCGACCTGGCCCGGATCCGCAGCGCCGCCCGGCAGGCCCTCGAGGCCGTCGACGAGGCCGTCCCGCCGACCCCGGAGCGCGCCGATCCGGTCGTCTTCCGCGACCCGCCCGCCGTGGGGCCCGCGGCGGCGCCTCCGGCCGGCGCCGCGCCGGCCACCGGGGAGGCGCCGCCGGCGCCGCCGGTCGCCACCGCGGAGCCGGGGGTCGTGCGCCTGCTCGTGGTCGAC
>JBGASI010000443.1:0-4274 GCA_044229815.1 Vicinamibacteria bacterium
GATCGCCTCGACGGCGCGCGCCACCGCGTCGGCCGTGAGCCCCGCGTCGCCGAAGTCGACCCCGGCGAAGCCGTTCACCTGGAGGTCGACGAGGCCCGGCAGCGTGAGCCGCCGCGGCCCACGGTCCGGATCGACGGCGGCCGCGGGGGCGTCGGCCGCCGCCCGGCTGGCGGCCCAGGCGACGAGCGACCCCAGCGCGCCACGGCCCAGGAAACGACGGCGATCGGCGCTGCTCATGCCTCGGCCCCCCCGGGGTTGTTCTACCACGCCGCGTGAGCCGTCGGCCTCATGGGCGCGAGGGGCCGTTCCGGTACACTCGCTCGGTTGCCGTTCCGGAGGTGATGCCATGCGCCCTGTCCGCTTCGCGCCTGTCGCGCTCGCCCTGTGCCTGCTGGCCCTGGCCGCCCCGCCCGCGCGCGCGGCCGACGGCCTCGCGCTGACGCCGCCGATGGGCTGGAACAGCTGGAACAAGTTCGGCTGCAACGTCAGCGAGCAGCTGATCAAGGGCGCGGCCGACGCGCTCGTCGCGAGCGGGATGAAGGACGCCGGCTACCAGTACATCGTGATCGACGACTGCTGGCAGGTGAAGCGCGCCGAGGACGGCACGATCGTCGCCGACGCGCAGCGCTTCCCCTCCGGCATCAAGGCGCTCGCCGACTACGTCCACTCGAAGGGCCTGAAGTTCGGCATCTACTCCGACGCCGGGACGAAGACCTGCGCCGGGAGGCCCGGCTCGAAGGGCCACGAGGTGCAGGACGCGAAGACGTACGCCTCGTGGAACGTCGACTACCTCAAGTACGACTGGTGCAGCAGCGAGGGCCAGGACACCCGCGATTCCTACCAGAAGATGAGCCAGGCCCTGCGCGCGAGCGGGCGGCCGATCGTGTTCTCGCTCTGCGAGTGGGGCTCCTCGAAGCCCTGGACCTGGGCGCAGGGCGTCGGCCAGCTCTGGCGCTCGACCGGGGACATCCAGGACTGCTGGGACTGCGGCAAGAGCTGGGGCGGGCTGGGCGTCGTCCACATCATCGACCTGATGCAGGACCTCTACCCGTACGCGGGCCCGGGCCACTGGAACGACCCCGACATGCTCGAGGTCGGCAACGGCGGGCTGACGCCGGCCGAGAACCGCGCGCACTTCAGCTTCTGGTGCCTCTTCGCGGCGCCGCTGATGGCCGGCAACGACCTCAAGGCGATGACGCCGGAGGTGCACGCGATCCTGACCAACCGCGAGGCGATCGCGATCGACCAGGACCCGCTCGGGATGCAGGGCCGCAAGGTGCGTGACGACGGCACTCGCGAGGTCTGGGTGAAGCCCCTCGCCGACGGCTCGAAGGCGGTCATCCTGTGGAACCGCGGCAGCGAGGAGTCGACGCTCGCCCTCGAGTGGCAGGACATCGGCCTCTTCCCCGCCGGGAGCGCGCTCGTGCGCGACGTCTGGAAGAAGGCCGACGTCGCCACGACCTCGGGCCGCTTCGAGGCGAAGGTCGGCAGCCACGACGTCGCCTTCCTGCGCGTCAGCCCGCGGTTCTGAGCGGGGCGCGCGGAGGCCGGGCAGTTGCGACGGGAACAGGCGCCCCGTAAGATCGCGCCAAGGTCCGGAACGTGATGGAAGTGTCGGCGCGCCCCCAGGCCGGTGGACGGCTCGGGCCGTACGAGTTGATCGCTCCGCTCGGCTTTGGCGGCATGTCGGAGGTCTATCGCGCCCGCGACGACCGGCTGGGCCGGGAGGTCGCGGTCAAGGTCCTCGACTTCGAGGCCGCCAGCCACCCCGAGCGCCTGCGGCTGTTCGAGCAGGAGGCGCGCGCGGCCAGCGCGATCGAGCACCCCGCGATCGTCGCGATCCACGACGTCGGCCACGACGGCGAGGTCCCGTACGTCGTGATGGAGCTCGTCGAGGGCGAGACGCTCCAGCAGCGGCTGCTGCGGGGCCGGCTGCCGCAGCGCAAGGCGCTCGACCTCGCGATCCAGCTCGGCCACGGCCTGGCCGCCGCCCACGCGCGCGGCATCCTGCACAACGACCTCAAGCCGGCCAACGTCATCGTGACCCGCGACGGCCGCGTCAAGATCCTCGACTTCGGGCTCGCCGGCCTGCGCGGAGGCGCGGCGCCCTCCCACGGTGGCAACGGCGACGGGCCGCTCGAGCCGGCCACGCAGGCGCTGTTCGGCACGCCCGGCTACGTCGCCCCTGAGAGGCTCGAGGGCGCGGCGCCGGACGGCCGTGCCGACGTGTTCTCGCTCGGGGCGGTGCTCTTCGAGATGCTCGCGGGCCGGCCCGCGTTCGGCGGCGACTCGACGGCGGCGGTCATCGCCGCCACGGTCGAGAGGGACCCGCCGCCCGTCGACCCGCCGCTCTCGCCCCCGCTCGAGCGCATCGTGCACCGGGCCCTCGAGAAGGACCCGCGGCAACGCTTCCAGTCGGCGAGCGACCTCGCCTACGCGCTCGAGGCCGTCGCCTCGATCACCGGGGCGCCGATCGCCTTCGAGGGGCCCCGCCGGCGGCGCTGGCCCCGCTACACGCCGCAGGGCGGCGCCGTCCTGGCCGTGCTCGGCCTGGGGCTCGGCGCGGGCTACCTGCTCTGGGACCGGCCCCTGCCGGCTTTCCAGCGGCTGACGTTCCGGCCCGGGGCCGTCGCCTCGGCGCGCTTCCTGCCGGACGGGAGGACGATCGCCTTCTCGGCCGCCTGGGACCGCGACGCGCGCGTGCGCCTGTACTCGACGCGCACGGACGTGCGCGGGGCGACCGAGCTGCCGGCCGGGCTCGGTGACGTGGCGGCCGTCTCGTCGACCGGCGAGCTCGCCTTCTTCCCCGGTCGCGCCCTGCCGACGCTCTACGACGGGGCGCTGAGCCCGGGCGAGACGCTCGCGCAGGTCCCGTTCACGGGCGGGGCCCCGCGCGAGGTGCTCAGCGACGTGATCGCGGCCGACTGGTCGCCGGCCCCGAACGCGGACGGCCAGCGGCTCGCGGTCGTGCGCGACAGGGAGGGCGACCGCCGCCTCGAGTTCCCGATCGGCCACGCGCTCTACGAGGCGGCCTACGGGATCCGCGCGCCCCGCTTCTCGCCCGACGGCAGCCGGATCGCCTTCATCGAGAGCAGCCAGGGCAAGGGCGAGCGCGTGAGCGTCATCGACCTGCTCGGCAACCGCAAGGTGCTCGGCGAGGGCTTCGACTTCCTCTCGGACACCGTGGCCTGGTCGCCCGACGGCAGCGAGGTCTGGTTCAGCGCCGAGAACGTGGCCGACCACCCGCGCTACGGCAGCTGGCGGCCGGCGCTGCGCGCGCTGTCGCTCGCGGGGCGCCAGCGGGTCCTGCTGCGCCTGCCGGAGTTCCTGGCGCTGAAGGACGTCTCGCGCGACGGCCGCGTGCTGCTCACGGCCGGCAGCATCCGCTCGGAGGTGATCGGCAAGAGCCGGGACGAGGCGAACGAGCGCAACCTCTCCTGGCACGAGGGGTCCAGCTACACCGAGCTGTCCCGCGACGGGCGCCTGCTGCTCTTCTTCGAGCAGGCCGAGGTGGCGACCTACCTGCGGCCGATGGACGGCGGCCCCGCGGCCCGCGTCGCCGAGACGCGCGCGATCGCCCTCTCCCCCGACAACCGCTGGGTCGTGCGCCTGGGGAACGACCAGTTCACCGGGCGCATCCTGCTGCTGCCGACGGAGGCGGGCGACCCGCGGCCCGTCCGCGTGCCGCCGATCGTCGTCTGGGCGGCGGTCTGGTTCAGGGACGGCAAGCGCCTGCTGCTGACGGGCAACGAGAGGGAGAAGCTGCTGCGCGCCTGGATCGTGCCGATCGACGGCGGCGAGGCGCGGCCGGTGACGCCGGAGGGCATCGGCTGCTGGCTGCTCTCGCCCGACGAGAAGACGGCGGCCTGCGCCCGGCCGGGGGGCGAGGGCTTCCTGTTCGACCTCGCCACCGGCCAGCAGCGGCCGATCCCGGGGTTCCACTCGAAGGACCACATGCGCCAGTGGAGCCCGGACGGGCGCTACATCTACGTGAGCGAGGGCTACGCCCGGCCCGTGCGCGTGATGCGCCTCGACCAGCAGACGGGGGCGCGGGAGCTGTGGCGCGAGTTCCTCGGCGCGAACCCCGTCGGCATCGTCGGCACGGTGGACCCGGCGATGACGGCGGACGGATCCGCCTGGGCCTATTCCGTCCTGCGCCACCTCAACGACCTGATCCTGGTCGACGGGCTGCGCTAGCCCCACGCGGGCCGGCGCGGGCCCCTAGCGGACCTCGACGAGCGCGGGCCCGCCGTCGTCGAGGCCCTCGACGTCCA
>JBGASI010000444.1:0-8375 GCA_044229815.1 Vicinamibacteria bacterium
AAGAAGGCGGTGTCGACCGGCGGCGCGATCACCGTGGCCTCGCGGCCGTAGTAGCGCGCGATGCGGCCCGCGACGTAGGCGGAGTTCGCCACGTAGCGGTGGACACGGCCCGCGCTGGCGGCGTCCCAGGCGCGCAGCCCCGCGCAGATCGGCGGGACGACGACGCGCCCGACGAGGCCGAGCTTGCCCTTGCCGAAGTAGTCGTCGTAGCGGTCCCAGACGTAGCGCATCGGGGTGTGGCAGTAGCACAGGTGCAGCGCGCCCGGCGCCGCCCGCGCCCCCTTCGCCACGCAGTGCGAGCTCGAGAGCACGAGGTCGAAGCCGCGCAGGTCGAAGCTCTGGACCGCCAGCGGGAACAACGGCAGGTAGTGGCGGTAGCGGCTCTCGATCGCCGGCGCGTGCTGCAGGAACGAGGTGCGGATCTCGTGGGCCTCGATCTCGGGCACGACCGAGCCCTTCACGTGCAGCAGCGTGAAGATGGTGGCGTCGGGGAAGAGCGAGGCGAGCGAGGCGAGGACCTTCTCGCCGCCGCGCATGCCCGTCAGCCAGTCGTGGACGAGCGCGACCTTCAGTTGAGTGCCTCGGCAGCCGCCGGCAGCGGGCGCCCGAGCGCCTTCATGTAGCCGGCGTGGATCGAGCGCACCGAGCGCTCCCAGCTGAAGGTGGCCGCGCGCAGGTGCCCGCGCGCGACGAGCGCGCGGCGCAGCTCGCCGTCGTCGAGCAGGCGGCCGATGCCCGTCGCGATCTCCTCCTCGCTGTACGGATCGACGAGCAGCGCGCCGTCGCCGACCACCTCGGGTATCGAGGACAGCCGCGACGCGACGACCGGCGTGCCGCAGGCCATGGCCTCGAGCGGGGGCAGGCCGAACCCCTCGTAGAGCGAGGGGAAAGCGAACACCGAGGCCATCCGGTACAGGGCGGCGAGCGTGTGGTGGGGCACGAAGCCGAAGAAGCGCACGTCGGGCCGCACCCCCGCCTCCTCCACCGTCCGGCGCAGCGAGCCGTAGCGGGAGACGTCGTCGCCGATCAGCACCAGGCGCAGGTCGCTGCGGCCCGCCTGCAGCTTGACCCGCGCGAAGGCCCGGATCAGCCGCTCGAGGTTCTTGTGGGGCTTGACGTTCCCGGCGAAGAGCACGAAGCGCCCGCGGATCTGGTAGCGCTCGCGCACCCGCTCGCACTCCTCGGCGCCCGGGTCGTTCAGCAGCTCGGTGTCGATCGCGTTCGGCACCACCTGCACCTTCTCCGGGTCCACCCAGGGGTAGAAGCGCAGGATGTCGGCGCGCGAGGCCTGGGAGACCGTGTAGACGAGCGAGCTGTGCCGCACTGCTGAGCCCATCACGAACCGCGCGTAGCGAAACGCCATCCGGTTCGGCAGGTACTGCGGGAAGAGCAGGTGGATGCAGTCGTGCACCGTCACCACCGAGGGGATCGGGCACAGCAGCGGGCGCACGTAGTGCGGCGAGTGCAACAGGTCCGCGCCGAGGCGGCGCAGCGTGAGCGGGATCGAGATGTGCTCGCGCAGCCCGTACTTCGCGGAGGTTTCGACGACCGGCACGAAGTTGCTCGCCAGGTCCCGAAGCGTGGCGGCGTCGGAGGGGTTGCACAGCAGCAGGTAGGTCGTCTCCTCGTCCATGCGCGCGAGGTGGCGCACCAGGTTCCGGACGTACGTCCCGATCCCGGAGTCGTTCCACTTGCGCACGTCGATCGCGATGTTCACCATGCCTGCCGCGCCAAGTCCCGGCGGAACAGTAACATGTGGAGCTTTTTCGGCCCAACCTCCCGGGCGCCCGGCCGGCCGATCAGCGACCGATCAGCGGCCGGTGAGGCCGAGCGCGAGCAGGCCGGCGGCCTCGACGCGCGCGGCCGCGTCGCGGGCCACGACGCCGCGCGCCCCGGCGAGCGCGGCGCGTGCGACGAGCGACAGGCGCAGCAGCAGGCGTGCGGCCGGCCCGTTGTGCTTCGCGTAGTAGCGCAGGTGGCTGCGGTGATAGGCGAGGCGCGCCCGGCCCGGCGCGTGCGCCATGCTGCGCCCGAGCTGGTGCCGCGCCTCGACGGTCGGCGTGAACAGCACGCGCCAGCCCGCGGCCCGGGCGCGCCGGCACAGGTCGGCGTCCTCCTCGTAGAGGAAGAAGCCCTCGTCGAAGCCGCCGATCGTCTCGAGCGTTTCGCGCCGCGCCATCAGGCATGCGCCCGAGACCCAGTCGGGCTCGTGCTCGCGCGCGTGGCGGGCGGCGGCCTCGGCGAGCGCTCCGGTGGCGCGCGCCGCCACGCCGCGTACGAGGCGTCGTTGACGAGCCTCGCTCCAGGGTGTGAGGTCCTCTCCCGTAGAAACCTGGACCGAGCCGTCGCCGTTGCGGGTGAGCGGCCCGAGGATCCCGAAGCCCGGACGCGCCTCCAGCAGGTCGGCCAGCGCGAGGACGTCCCCGGGCGAGAGCTCGGCGTCGGGGTTGAGGAACAGCACGCAGGGCGCGCGGCCGGCGCGCCAGCCCTGGTTGCAGGCGACCGCGAAGCCCGCGTTCGTCGTGTTCGCGATCACGCGGACGCGCGGGTGCTCCGCGCGCACCGCCTCGACCGTGCCGTCGGTGCTCGCATTGTCCACCACCGCGACGGCGAGGGCCGGGTGGTCGCCGAGCGCGCCGAGCGCCGCCAGCAGGCACGCCCGCGACTCGAACGAGACGATCACCACGTCGACGCGCGGACGCTCCGAGATCACCGGCCGGCCGCCTCGTGAAGGGCCTCGCGCGTGAGAGACGCGGTGCGGGCCCAGGAGTGGCGCCCGGCGAGCTCGAGGCCGGCCGCCCGCAGGCGGGCGCGCGGCCCGTCGTCGCGCAGCAGGGCGTCGAGGGCCGACGCGACGGCGCGCTCGTCGCGCGCGTCGACGACGAGCGCCGCGCCGCCGAAGATCTCGCCGAGCGAGGGCGAGCGGCTGACCACGAGCGGCACGCCGCGTGCCGCGGCCTCGAGGGCCGGCAGGCCGAAGCCCTCGTACTCCGAGAGGAAGACGGCGGCGTCGGCGGCCGCGTAGCGGTCGGCGAGGCCCGGCTCGTCCACGAAGCCGGAGAGGCGCACGTGGTCCTCGAGGCCCGCCCGGGCGACGAGGGCCGGCAGGTCGAGGCGCGGCTGCGTGCGGTTCTCCCCGACCACGTCGAGCACGAGGCGGGGGTGGGCCCGGCGCAGCAGCGCCGTCGCGCGCAGCAGCTCCGGCAGGCAACGGCGGTTGAGCACGGCGCCGACCGTCAGCAGCAGCGGCCCGTCGACGCCGAGGCGCTGCCGGGCGGCCTCGCGCGGCGGCGGCGGCGGGAGGTCGTCGTCCGGGCCGAGCGGAACGTGGACCGCACGCGCCGCGAGATCGGGGAAGAGGCGCGCCAGCTCGCGGCGGGTGAACTCCGAGCAGACGAGCAGCCGGCGCGAGGCGCGCAGGCTGGCCGCGACCAGCAGCCGCCGGCGCGCGGCGTCCGCGAAGGCGAAGTCCTCGGGCAGGGCGAAGAAGGACAGGTCGTGCACCGCCGTCACCCGGGGCACGTCGAGCGAGAGCGGGCAGGAGTAGGCGGGGGAGAAGAACACGGAGATCCCGTCCCGGCGGGCGGCGGCGGGCAGGTCCCGCTCCTGCCAGACGACGCCGCGGCCCTTCCCGTCGCCCGCCGACCGCGACGTCACGGCAGGGTGGTCGAGGACCGGGTCCGCCGCCGGGGCGCCGTTGAAGTACACGACCAGCCGGTCGCCCGCGTCGCGCCAGTGGCGCAGCAGGTTGCGCAGGTAGCGTCCGGTGCCGGTGGGCCGTCCCGCGAGCTCGCGGCCGTCGATCCCGATCGCGAGCGGCTCAGCGCCCAAGGACCTTCCGGTAGAAGTCGACCGTCAGGCGCGCGGTGCGGTCCCAGTCGAACAGCCGGGCGCGCTCGCGGCCGCGGCGGCGCAGATCGAGGGCGAGGCCGGCGTCGTCGAGCAGGCGCTCCACCGAGCGGGCGAGCCCGTTCGCGTCGAGCGCGTCGACGAGCAGGGCGGCCTCGCCGGCCACCTCGGACAGCGCCGAGCCTGCGGAGCAGACGACCGGCAGGCCCGCCGCCATCGCCTCGATCACCGGCAGGCCGAAGCCCTCCTCGAGCGAGGGCAGCACCAGCATCGAGGACGCGGCCAGCAGCGCCCGCACGTCCTCGCGGTCGAGGTAGCCGGTGGCGCGGATCTGGGGGCCGATGCGGCTGCCGCCCTGCGCCCACTGCGAGCCCGGGCCGACCAGCACGAGGGGCGGCACCTCGGCGCGGCGCCGCGCCAGCCTCGTCGACCCGCGAGGGCGCCGGCTCCTCGTGGAAGACCGCCTCGATGCCGTGCGGCGTCACGGCGATCTTCTCGTCGGGCACCGCCAGCAGGCGTCGTGCCTCGGAGGCCGTGAACTCGGACACGCAGAGGACCCCGTCGGCCCGCCGCACGTGCTCGCGCACGAGCGCGACGTAGTCGCGCCGCACCTCGCCGCCCACCATCTCGGGGTGCTTCAGGAAGAACAGGTCGTGCAGCGTGACGATCTGCTTCCCCTTGCGGCACGGCACGATCAGCGGGTGCGGCGAGTGGACGAGGTCGAGCGGCGCGCCGACCAGCCGGTCGAGCGAGGGCCAGCCGAGGCGGTTCCAGGCGAGGTTGAGGCCGTGCACCGGGAGCCGGCGGTCGACGGGGCGCACGCTCGGGGGCCAGTCGCGGACGGGGTAGCGCTCCTTGACCGAGGCGGAGAAGTACGTGAAGCGGTCGTCCGGGGCCTGCCTCGGCAGCCGGTCCAGCAGGCCGAGCACGTAGGTCCCGACGCCGGTCGGCCGGGACAGCGAGGGGCGGATGTCGAGCCCGAAGTGCATGGGACGACGAATGATAGCAGGACTGCACGGGGCCCGCCGGCGGGCGGCCGCGCGGCCGGACGCCCGGTCCTTTCGTGCTAACCTCAGCCGGCTAGGGCAACGGAGGGGGAGCAGTTTGAACATCGGTGTGGTCGGTACCGGATACGTCGGTCTGGTGGTGGGCGCGTGCCTGGCGGAGAACGGCAACTTCGTGGCCTGCGTCGACAACGACGCCGGCAAGGTGGAACGCCTCAAGCGCGGGGAGATTCCCATCTACGAGCCGGGGCTCAACGAGATGGTGCCCCGCAACGTGTCGGAAGAGCGCCTGCGCTTCACGACCGACCTCGACGAGACGGTGAAGAAGAGCGACGTCATCTTCATCGCCGTCGGCACGCCGCAGGACGAGGACGGCTCCGCCGACCTGACGCACGTGCTCGAGGTCGCGCGCGGCGTGGCCCGGGCCATGAACGGCTTCAAGGTGATCGTCAACAAGTCCACCGTGCCGGTGGGCACCGCGCGCCGGGTGCAGGAGGTGATCGCCGAGATCACGAAGCACCCCTTTGCCGTGGTCTCGAACCCCGAGTTCCTGAAGGAAGGCACCGCGGTCGACGACTTCCTCAAGCCCGACCGCGTCGTGATCGGGACCGACGACCCCAAGGTCGAGCTGATCATGCGCCAGCTCTACGAGCCGTTCGTGCGCACGGGCAAGCCGATCCTGGTGATGGACCCGTTCTCGGCCGAGCTGACCAAGTACGCGGCGAACGCGATGCTGGCGACCCGCATCTCGTTCATGAACGAGATCGCGAACTTCTGCGGCCAGGTGGGCGCCGACGTGCGGCAGGTGCGCCTGGGCATGGGCACGGACGCGCGCATCGGGGCCTCGTTCCTGTTCCCCGGCGTCGGCTACGGCGGCTCGTGCTTCCCGAAGGACGTCAAGGCGCTGATCCGGATGGGCCAGGAGTCGGGCGTCGCCCTCAACGTGGTCGAGGCGGTCGACCGCACGAACCAGGAGCAGAAGTCGATCCTGGTGCCGCGGATCGAGAGGCACCTGGGCGGCCTCGCCGGCAAGACGGTCGCGATCTGGGGCCTCGCCTTCAAGCCCCGCACCGACGACATGCGCGAGGCGCCGGCGATCGCGATCGTCGAGAAGCTGCTGGCCGGGGGCGCGGCGGTGCGCGCCTACGACCCGAAGTCCGAGGAGCAGGCGCGGCGGGTCTTCGGCGAGCGCGTGACGCTGTGCTCGCGCGCCTACGAGGCGGTGGCGGGGGCCGACGCGCTGGTGGTCGTGACGGAGTGGAACGAGTTCCGCGAGCCCGACTTCCGCAAGATCAAGGGGCTCATGCGCAACGCCGCGATCTTCGACGGCCGCAACATCTACGACCCGCGGGTCGTGCGCGGGCACGGCTTCCACTACGAGGGCATCGGCCGGCGATGAGCGGCAGCCCGGAGCGGATCCAGGCGCGGCGCACCCCGCTGGTCGATCCGCTGCTGTCGGTCGTGATGCCCGTCTACAACGAGCAGGCGACCGTCGAGGAGATCGTCGGGCGCGTCCTCGCCGTGCCGCTGCGGATCGAGCTGGTGGCCGTCGACGACGCCTCCAGCGACGGCACGCGCGAGATCCTGGCGCGGCTCGCGAGCGAGCGCGGCTTCAAGCTGGTGCTGGCCGAGCGCACCCGGGGCACGGGCGCCGCGGTCCACCGCGGGATCCAGGAGACGACCGGCGACGTGATCGTGGTGCAGGACGCCGACCTCGAGTACAGCCCCGAGGAGTACCCGGAGCTGATCGACCTGATCGTCAGGGGCAAGGCCGACGCGGTGTTCGGCAGCCGCTTCATCGGGCGCCACCGCTGCCACCTGTTCACCCACTACCTGGCCAACCTGTTCCTGAACCTCGTCACCAACGTGCTCTACAACACGACGATGACGGACATGGAGACCTGCTTCAAGGCGGTCCGCGCGGACCTGCTGAAGTCGCTCTCGCTCAAGAGCGACCGCTTCGGCATCGAGCCCGAGATCACGGCCAAGCTGTTCAAGCGCGGGGCGCGTGTCTACGAGGTGCCGATCACCTACGAGGGGCGCGACTACAGCGAGGGCAAGAAGATCTCGTGGAAGGACGGCTTCCCGGCGCTGTGGACGCTCGTCAAGTACCGTTTCAGCGACTGAGGGCGAGGCCGCGCCGCTTGCCCCCGGGGGGACGGCCGCGGTAAACTGAGTCCTTTCGCGCCGGCCGATAACTGCCGACGAGACAGTGAGATTCACCCCATCGCGCTCCCGGCGATCCCTCCTGCGGCCCTCGTGAGCCCGCCCCGACCCGCCCGGCGGAAGGGGCGCAGCCTGGCCGACCGCCTGCGCTCGCTGCGCCAGGACGCGCGCGACGAGATCCGGCTCTTCCGCAGGCTGTTCTCCTACACCCGGCCGTACCGCGGCTCCCTGCTGCTGTCGTGGCTGGCCACGGCGGGCTACGCGGCCTCGGGGGCGCTGCTGGTCGCGAAGGTGAAGCCGATCTTCGACGACGTCCTGATCGCGGGCGTCAACGTGCTGCAGATCTCGCTGACGATCCTGGTGCTGTACCTGGCCAAGGGCGTGTGCTCGTACTTCTCCACCACGCTCGTCGCCGCCGCCGGACAGAGCGCCGTGACCGACCTGCGCAACGGCCTCTACCAGCACATCCTGCGCCAGTCCTTCGCCTTCCTCGGGCGCAGCACCACCGGCTCGCTGATGAGCCACATCACGACCGACGTCGAGAAGATCCAGGCGGCCGTCTCGGAGCTGGCGGGCGACCTGCTGAAGGAGGGCCTGACGGTCCTCAGCCTGCTCGCGGTGCTGTTCTACATGGACTGGCGCCTCGCGACGCTGTCGCTGGTGGGCCTGCCGCTGGTGATGGACCCGCTGCTGCGGCTGGGCCGCCGGCTGCGCGCGTCCAACGAGACCTCGCTGCGCCGCTGGAAGGACATCTCGGAGATCCTGCAGGAGACGATCTCGGGCTTCCGGGTGGTGAAGGCGTTCGGCATGGAGGGTTTCGAGATCGCGCGCTTCCAGCGCGCCGCCGCCCGGCTGCTCGCCGTCAACATGCGCATCACGCGCACCACCGCGGTGCTGCCCCCGCTGATGGAAGGCCTCGGCGGCCTCGCGCTCGTGGGCGCGCTCGTCTACGGCAGCCGCTCGATCTCCAGGGGCCACATCACCACGGGCGCGTTCGTGGCGTTCCTGACGGCGCTGTTCGCGATGTACACGCCGATCAAGCGGCTGTCGCGCGTCAACGCCACGCTGCAGGCCGCGCTCGCCGCAGGCCACCGCGTGCTCGGCGTGCTCGACCGCCACGACGAGGTACCGGAGGCGGCCGAGCCCGTCACGCTGTCGCGGATGAAGCGGGGCATCGAGTACCGGGGCGTCGGCTTCCGCTACTCCGACGGCCACGGCGAGGTGCTGCGCAACGTCAGCTTCGCGGCGCGCACCGGCGAGGTGGTGGCGATCGTGGGCACCAGCGGCTCGGGCAAGACGACCCTCGTCAACCTGCTGCCGCGCTTCTACGACGTGAGCGAGGGCGCGGTGCTGCTC
>JBGASI010000445.1:0-4243 GCA_044229815.1 Vicinamibacteria bacterium
CGAGGACCGCCGCGGCCGTGAGCGCTGCGAGGGCGACCAGCGACGGGAGGCCCGGCTCCTCGGGAGAGCGCACCGCGGCGATTGTACGCCGCGGCTCAGCGGGCCGCGGGCGGGCGCGACGCCTGGACGGGCGGCAGGAACCCGGCCGCGGGCCGGCCGAGCAGGAAGCCCTGGCCGTACTCGATGCCGAGCTCGAGCAGGGTCGCCAGCTCGCCCTCGCGCTCGATGCCTTCCGCGATGATCGTGGAGCCGATGCGGTCGGCGAAGGCCTTGAGCGCTCGCGTCATCTCGCGCCGGATGTAGCTCGAGTCGATGTTGCGGATCAGCTTCTCGTCGAACTTCAGGTAGCGCGGGTTGAGGTGGGCGATCTTCTCGAGGCCGGAGTAGCCGGCGCCGACGTCGTCGACCGCGATCGAGAAGCCGAGCTGCGTCAGCTCGGCGAGCGCCTCGGCGAACAGCTCGTAGTTCTCGATCGCCGAGTTCTCGGTGATCTCCAGCACCACCCGCTCCGGGGACAACCCCGCCGCGGCCACCAGCCGCACCAGCGCCGCCCCGCGGAACTCGGGGTCGTACATCGCCGAGGGGAAGACGTTGACGAACAGCTTCGAGTGGGGCGGCAGCGCGCCGGCCGAGCTCAGCGCGCGGCGCCGGCACTTGCGGTCGAGCTCGAACACCAGGTCGGCCTGCTCGGCCAGCTCGAACAGCCGCAGCGGCATCTGGTAGACGCTGCCGGCCGGCCCGCGCGAGAGCGCCTCGTAGCCGAGCAGGTCGCGGCGGTGCAGCCCGACGACGGGCTGGAAGACCGTCGTCAGCTGGTCGGACAGCAGCACCTCCTGCAGGTCGCAGCGGTTCTGCAGCGCGCGCTGGGCCCGCTGCACGTGCACGCAGGACCAGGCCTCCTCGACCAGGCGCGCCAGCAGCCGCTCGGGCATCACCAGCGGGTTGTAGAAGGCGAGCGCGAAGCCGACGGTGACCCGCCGCAGCGTGCCGAGGTAGGGCGAGGCGAGCCGCACCAGCTTGCGGTTGAGGTGGCCCTCGACGCGGTCGGCGGCGGCCTTGAGATCGGCGATCTTCAGCGGCCCCTCGCGCCGCTTGGGCGAGAAGAAGACGAGGAAGGCGTCGCCGCCGCGGGCGTTGAGGCAGATCACGTCTTCGGCGCGCACCTCGTGCCCCTTCAGCTCCAGCACGAGGTCGCGCGCCATGTCCATCACCTTCTCGAACGCCGAGGTGCCGTACTGGAGCTCGACCTGGGCGAGCGACGACATGTCGACCAGCAGCAGGCCCAGGCTGCCGTGGGCGACGAGGATCTCGCGCAGGTCCTCGATGCGCTCGCGGTAGGGGGGCGGCATCTCGCGCGCGCCGCCGTCGGAGGCGGAGGGGATCACGGGCGCCTCCCGGCCGCCAGGGACGCCGCGAGCCGCGAGCGCAGCACGCGGTCGTGGCCGGCGCGCCTGGCCTGGTCGAGCGCCTCGCCCGCGGCGTGCAGGATGCCGGCCGCTTCCTGCCCGTGCTCGGGGTAGCAGGCCACACCGCCGCTGATGCTGAGCCGCTGGGGTGGCCCGCCCTCCGTCGAGGGGAGCGGGAGGCCCGCGACCAGGGTGCGGATCTTCTCCGCGGCGGCCATAGCCTGCTCGATGCCGGTCTGCGGCAGCACGAGCAGGAATTCCTCCGGGCCGAAGCGGCCGAAGACGTCCTGCTTGCGCACCACCTCGCGCACGCTGCCCGCGAGCGCCGCCAGCAGTCGGTCCGCGGCCGCCTGACCGTTCGCCTCGGCCTGCTCCTTCAGGGCGTCGACGCCGAAGAGGAACACCGAGAGCGGTTGCGCCTGGCCCGGCGGGAGCTGGTCGTAGGCGGCGCACGCCGCGCGGTAGATGAGCTCGTTGAGCGCCTGCTCCATGTGCTTCCTGTTGTAGATGCGGGTGATGCCGTCCATCTCGGCGGTCTTGCGGAACCGGCTGCCCTGGGCGGCCGCCTGCAGCACCTGCGCCCCGGTCTGCGCGACCAGCCGCAGCGCCGCCTTGGGGTCGCCCGCCTTGCGCGCCTTCTGCACCAGGATCATCCCGAGGGTCTCCTGGTCGAACACGAGCGGAGCGATCACGTCCGGGCGGGGCATGCCGGAGAGGCCGGCGCCGCGCGGCACGCGGCCGGGCGTCGCAGCCGCCTGCAGGTCCTGGCGGCTGACCACGAGTTGCGACCCGGCGGCGAAGCCGATCTCGCCGGCGTCGAGCGCCACCTCCATGCCGACCTTCACAGCGCCGCCGTCGGGATAGGCCGCGGCGACCACCAGCCGCGCCGGCTTCCCGCGCTCGCCCCGGCCCGGGGCACGGCGGATCAGGACCGCCACCTGCTCGGGGTCGAGGCTGCGCTGGACGATCGAGAGCAGCACGCCTGGGATCTGTCGCTCGCTCAGGCCGCTGTACAGCTCGCGCGCCAGGCGCGGGTAGTCCTTCAGGAACTGGGTCAGGAAGCGCAGGTCCTCCTCGAGCTGTGCCTGCTCCCGGCGCTGGGCGGCGACCTGCTGGCCCGCTGCGGCCTTCTCGGTGCGCGCCTCGGCGATCAGCGCCCGCAGCCGCAGCACGATCGGCACCAGCACTCCGGCGGCCACGGCCAGGCCGAGCAGAAAAGACACGAAAGGTGCCGACCAGGACTCCACTTCAGGACCTCCGGAGACGGTGCAGCAACGGACGCGCCCGCCTCAATACCATAGAAACGTTCCCCTATTCTCCACGGGGCGGCCTCCCGCCGGCGCGGCCCCGCCCGGGCGTCCGAAAACCGGTCGGGCGGGTGGGGCGCTGGTCTACAATCCCCGCCAGCCGCGTGCCGTCCCGCGCGGGGGCGGGTCGGGGGATTCCATGTGGGTCAGGGTGAAGACCGTCGTGCTCGCGCTCGCCGTGGCGGCGGCGGCCCTCGTACCCCTGTTCGGGGACCCGCGGCAGACGCCGGTCACGCACGCGCTGTGGGCGCGGATGCTGCTGCGCTCTCTCGAGATGACCGAGGCGGTGCGCGCGAGCGGGCAGGCCTCGCAGGTGTTCGCGACGCTCGCGTGGCGCGACAGCCTCGCCTATCCCGCCGAGCGCTACCTCAGCGCGCGCGGTGCGGCCGGCGGCGCGAGCGCGGGTGGCGGGCTCTTCGCGGCCACCGCGATACCGGCCGAGGTGACCTACGCCCTCGCGGTCGTGCAGCCCGGCGACTACCGGCTGAGGGCCCGGCTCTCGGGCTCTGCGACGCCTCCCTGCACCGCCGAGATCGTGCCGCTCGCGGGCGGCGCCGCGATCAGCTCGTTCACGCTCGTTCCTGGAGCGGAGCCAGGCTGGGTGCTGGCGGGCTCGGCGCACCTCGACCCGGGCGCCTACGGCGCGCAGTTCCTGCTGCCCCCGGGCGCGACGCTGAGCCGCGTCGAGATCGCGCCGCCCTGCGTCAACGCGATCGAGCCGAACGGGGGCTGGAAGGCCGATGCGATCGCGACGACGCAGGACGTCGCCCTGACGGCGCTGAAGGCCATGGACGCCGAGCACGAGCTGCCCCCGGCGGCGACGCCGCTCGAGATCCCGGGCGAGGCCTTCCAGGTCGAGTCTCCGGCCGAGGCGCTGCGGGCTCGCGCGACCGCGGGGCGCTTCGACACGGGCACGCTCCGCGCAGGGCGTCAGGGCCTGCGGGCGGTGGCCGTGATCGAGCTGCCCGAGCCGGGCCTGTACAGCCTCTCGGCGCTCGTCTCGCCGGGAGCCGGGCAACGCTGGCTCGTCGACGGCTGCCGCAAGGCCGTGGTATGCCCCGCCGACACGCCGGGCGCCTGGCGGCCGATCCTGAGCCAGGCCTTCTCCGCGGGACGCCACACGCTCACGCTGACGCTGGGCGAGGGAGCGAGCGTCGACCGCATCCGGCTCGAGCTCAAGAAGGACGCCGCCGCGCGCTACGTCGAGACGCTGCGCCGGCTCGGGTTCGAGGCGGGCGCCGACGGCCCCGTCGAGCGCGCGAGCGCTCTCGACGCGGCGCGCTTCGTGCGCGACAAGCGGCGCGCGACGCTCGCCGCGCTGTGCGGCGACCACCTGCCCTTCGAGGAGACCGAGCCGACGCTCCCGGCGCAGCTGCTCGAGCCCGAGCCCGAGCGGCCGGGGAGCGAGCCGCCGCCCCCCGGTGGCGGCGAGCCCCCGCCGGTCCAGCCGCCGAGCGAACCGCCGCTCGGCCCGCCGATCCTGCCGCCACAGCCGCCGGCGACACCGACGGTGCCGGCCCGCTAGCCGAT
>JBGASI010000446.1:0-4857 GCA_044229815.1 Vicinamibacteria bacterium
GCTGCGCAGGAAGCGCCGCGCGAGCTGGCGATCGCCGCAGACGAGCCGCGTCGCGTGGAGCTGGTGGGCGCCGTCGCCGCTGTACTGCTGGCGCTCGCGGCCCATGCCGTCGACGATCGTCTCCTGCGCGGAGTTGACGAGCGTGTTGAAGGAGGCCTCGAACAGCCGCTGGAGCGGCGCCTCGCCGCAGCGGAAGAGCGGCGGCCTCGGCCAGGGGTAGCTGCGGCGGCGCACGCCCACGTCGCGCACCAGCACCGGCCCCGTGGCCTCGTGCACGTGCACCTGCAGGAAGCGCAGCGACTCGTAGTCGAAGGCCTCGAAGCGGTTCTCGCCCTCGCGGCAGGTGAGCCGCGTCCAGCAGAAGCGGTGGCTGTCGAGCCAGGCGGGGCCCGCCGGGTCGTGCGACTCCTGCGTGACGATCTCCACCACCGTGCCCGCGGGCGCCCGCACCGTCAGGAACGGAAAGCCGACCACCTGCTCCGGCAGCTCGAAGGTCGCGAAGACGCCCTCGCCCGGCGCCGGCTCCATGAGCCAGGCGCCGTCGCCCTCGGGCGCCGCGGCGGGCTGGTCGATGATCTCGAACGAGCCCGGGATCCGGTACTCGAACCAGTCGCGCGGGTCTCGCAGCCAGCGCACCCGGCCCGAGCGCACCAGGCGCTCCGTGACGCGCAGCGTCTCGCGCAGCACCGGCACCTCGCGCGCGCGCAGCACGGCCTGGCGCGGGTCGATGCCGCCGTCGCTCAGGTAGTCGCGTCGAAGTCCTCCTGCAGCGCCCGCAGGTACCAGCGCTTGAACTGCCCGGGGCGGTGGGCGCGGTCGAGCCGCGCGCTCCAGTGGGCGTCGGTGACGAGTTCCAGGACGCGACCGCCCTCCAGCTCGACGCGCAGGGCGAAGACGAAGCCCGGCTTGCCGCCCGTCCAGGTGCCCTCGCCGTGGCCGTAGTAGAGGACCTCGACGCCGATCGCGTTGCGTCCGGGCCTGAGGTACGACGCGAGGTCCAGCGGGTCGGCCTCGTACGAGCGCGGGTCGCACGGCGCCGGACCGTACTGCACGCGGCGGCCGTTCACGAACAGGCGGTAGCGGCTGTCCGCGGAGACGAAGCCTCGCGCCGAGACGACCGGGCCCGCCAGCTCCAGCTCGCGGCGGAACAGCACGAAGGTGCTCGCGAGCGTGCGCTCGCAGGGGATCCAGAGCCAGCGCGCCGGCGCCAGGTCGATCGGCGCGCCCGGGGCGGGCGTCGGCCAGGAGCCCTGCGCGACCCGCAGCGTCGCTGCGGGCGTGGGCGCCGGCCTGGGCGCAACCGCCCCCGCAGACGTGGGACGCGCTGCCGCCGAAGGCCGCTTCGCCGTCGCCGGGCGCTTCGCGGCCCGCTTGCGCCGGGCCGGTTGGGCGCGACCCGCCGCCGGCGCGGCGACCGAACCGGCCACCGCCAGGCCGAGCTTGCGCAGGAACGCCCGGCGGCGCTGGTTCACGGCCGGATCGCCTCGGCGGGAGGATAGGACCGGGGCTCGAGCAGCACCTCGCGCGGGGGCACCGGGCCGCCCCGCAGCCACCCGGCCAGCCGCTCGAGCGCCGGACCGGTGTTGGACGGCGTCACGACCGTCGCCGCGAGAGCGCCCTGGTCGACGAGCTTGCAGCCGCCCTGCGGCAGGCCGTCACAGCCCGTGAAGCGCACGTGCCCCCACTCCGGCCTCGACGCCAGGACGTAGTCGCGCGCCCCGAGCGCCATGGCGTCGTTCTGCGAGCCCACGAGGCCCACACGCGAGGTCTCGGACGTCTTGAGGCGCAGCCAGGAGGCGACGGCCTTCTGGCCGCTCCCCTCGGTCCAGTCGCCGTTCACCACCTTGAGCTCGATCGACGCGCCGCGCAGGCCCTCCTCGGTGCCGCGCAGGCGGTCCTGGGCCACCGAGGTGTCGAGGGGCCCCTGCAGGTAGAGGACGACTCCCCCTTGCGGGAGGAGCGCGCGGAACTGCCCGGCCTGGATCCGCCCCACCTGCTCCTGGTCGGTGCCGACCACGGCGACCGGGAGATCCGCCCTCTCCCGACGCAGCGCGTCCAGATACGCGACCCGGCGGTTGAGCAGGACCCAGCCGACGCCCGCCTTGACGGCGTTCCGCGCCACCCGCTCGAGGCCCTCGCCGGTCACGGTCTCGGTGACGATCGCGGCCGGACGCGAGGCCTCCTCGGCGTGAACGCAGCGGAACAGCTGCTGGATCTGCAGCACCGCGTTGTTGTCCGCGAAGAGCACCTCGACCTCGAGGCCGAGCCTGCGGGCCGTCGCGTGCGCATCCTCGGCCTGCAGCGCCTGGAACTCCTGGTCCTGGGTGATCAGCGAGACGACGATGCGGCGTCCCACCGGCGCGCTCCTAACTCCCGGCCCGCCGGGCAAGCTCGCTCTCGCTCGGCAGCGAGTGAGCCGAGAGCAGGAGCTCGGCGGGCGGGCGCTCGCCCTCCAGGACACGCGCCACGAGCGACACCGCGGGACCCGCGGTCGTCGGCGTCACGACCGTGGCCGTCAGCTCGCCGGTGCGCACGAGCTTCTGGCCGCCCTCGGGCAGCCCGTCGCAGCCCGTGACGGCGAGCTGCGACCACTCGCGGCGGTGGGCGCGGATCGCCCGCCGCGCGCCCACGGCCATCGCGTCGTTCTGGGAACACACGACCCCGGGGCGGAAGCCCTCCGAGGTCTTGAGGCGCAGCCAGGTCGCCACGGCCTTCTCGCCGCTCTCCTCCGTCCAGTCGCCGTTCAACACCCGCAGCTCGATGGCCGTCCCCCTGAGCGCCTCCTGCGCGCCCTGGAGCCGGCCGCGCGCGGCCGAGGTGTCCGCCGGCCCCTGCAGGTAGAGCACCGCTCCGCCCTTCGGCAACAGGACCCGCAGCTGCCGGCCCTGGATCCGGCCGATCTCGTCCTGGTCGAGCGTCACGTTGGCGAGCGCCAGCGCGGGCGCCTCCCGGCGCAGCGCCTCGAGGTAGGTCACGGCGCGGTTGAGCAGCACCCAGCCGATACCCGCCTTCACCGCGTTGCGGGCCACCCGCTCGAGGCCCTCGCCTGTCACCGTCTCGACGACGATCGCGGCGGGCCGCTCGGCCTCAGGCGCGTGGACGAAGCGAAACAGCTGCTGGATCTGCAGCACGGCGTTGTTGTCGGCGAAGAGGACCTCGGCCTCGAGCCCGGTCCTGGCGGCCGCCGCTCGCGCGTCGGCCGCCTGCATCAGCTGGAACTCCTGCTGGTCGCTCAGCAGCCCCACCACGACCCTGCGCGAGGCCATCACGCCCCCGCCGTCTCGAAGTCGTGAAGCGTGTCGAGGCGCCGGAAAGCGTCGTCGGCCGGCAGTTGTCCACTCGCCATCGTCTTACCTCCGCCCGGGTCCGCCGCCTGGCACCGCGGCACGGCTCGCGAGCGCAAAGTCTAATCCATGAAACGCCTCCGGCACCTGAGTCATCCGCGCCATCCCGGTCACCCGTGGAGCTTGGCGCTTCCGCGCGCCGGCCGCCCCGCTAGCGCAGCGCGGGCAGCCCGGCGCGGATCCGCTGCGAGAAGTCCGGGGCGGCGTCCGCGGCGAGGGCGGCGGCGTTGACACGCGAGCGAGCCCGTAGCTCGGCGAACGGCAGAGGTGCGAGCGCGCCGTGCTCCCAGGCGTACTGCGCCGCGTATCCGCTCAGCAGCACCTTCCAGCTCAGCGCCGGCGCCCCGGGGTTGACCCGCAGGTGCGTCAGGATGTTCGTCGTGCAGTTCGTGGTCAGGGTGTTGTAGAACGCCGGCTGCTCGGCGAGGGCGTTCACCTCGCGCAGGTAGTCGAGGAAGACGGCCCGGATCGCCGCCGGCTCGGCGCGCACGCGGAAGAGGTAGACGTCCTCCGGCGGGTTGCGGCGGTAGTTGGTACGCAGCCGCACCACGTCCCGCTCGTCGGCGACGACGTAGGCGAGCTCGTAGCGGCGGAAGAACCCCGCGATCGCCGAGTAGCCCTCGCCGCGCTCGCGGCGCGTCTCGATCGAGATGGCGAGGTAGTCGCGCCCCGCGAAACCGAAGCTGAGGAAGGTGTGCGCGATCGCCTCGCCCATCCAGTAGGAGCTCACCAGGTCGAGCGAGTCGAGCTCGCGCAGGTCGAAGCTCCGGTCGTAGTAGCGCGGCGTGAAGTCGGCTTCGCTGCGGTACTCGAAGGCGCGCACGTCGCGCAGCGTGACGCGCTCGCCCTCGATCGAGGCCCGCGCCAGCCGCGCGTACTCGGGGGCCCAGTCGCGGTCGTTCGAGGGCCGCACCGAGACGAACGCCAGCGCCACGGCCAGCGCCAGCATTCCGGCGGCGGCGAGCGCGCGGCGCCGCCAGCGCGCCGAGAGCAGCGCCAGGGCGAGCACGGCCGCGGCGACCAGGGCGAAGGCCACGGCCAGCGGCGTGCGCAGGCGCTCGCCTGCCAGCGGCGCGCAGGCGAGCGCGAGCGTCGCCCAGGCGAGGACGAGCGCGAGCGGGGACGCCAGCAGGACGCGGACGACGCCGCGGACGACGCAGCGGGCGCGCGGGCTAGAGATAGCGGCCCTCGAGCTCGCGGTAGCGCTCGCCCGCCTCGGCCCACGCCGGGGCGTCTCGCGGCTCGAAGCGGCGCGGGCGCACGGCCCCGGCGACGAGGCGGCGGCCCTCGGCCAGCGAGCCGAGGCCGCCGGCGGCGACCGCCTGCAGCAGCAGGTTGCCGGTGGCGGTCGCCTCGGCCGGGCCGGCCGCCACCGCTCGCCCGGCGGCGTTGGCCGTCGCCTGGTTGAGGTACTCGTTCAGGCAACCGCCGCCCACGATGTGGACGCCGGGGATGCCCTCGCCCGTGAGGGCCTCGATCGCGCGCACCACGGACGCGTAGCGCAGCGCCAGCG
>JBGASI010000447.1:0-4226 GCA_044229815.1 Vicinamibacteria bacterium
AGGCCGTGGGCGTGGGTCTGCGCGTTCTCCCAGAACGGCGCGTCGTCCCGGCCCACCTGGAAGGCCTTCACGATCGGCGCGCAGCCCTCGGCCTGCACGGCGTACATCCGGGGCCGTTTCGCGGGGACGAAGCCCATCGTCTCCAGCTCCTGGAAGGCCTTCCACATGCCCACGAGGCCTGTGCCGCCGCCGGTGGGGTAGAGGATCGCGTCGGGCAGCTGCCAGTCCATCTGCTCCGCGATCTCGTAGCCCATCGTCTTCTTGCCCTCCACCCGGTAGGGCTCCTTGAGCGTCGCGCACTCGTACCAGCCGTGCTCCTTCGCCCGCGCCGCGCAGACGCGGCCCGCGTCGGAGATCAGGCCGTCGACCAGCTCGACCTCGGCGCCGTAAGCCCGCGTCTCCATCACGAAGAGCCTCGCGATGTCCCGCGGCAGGAAGACGTGGGCCTTCAGGCCGGCGCGTGCGGCGTAGGCCGCCAGGGCACTGCCGGCGTTCCCTGCAGACGGCGCGCAGACGTCGCTGGCGCCCAGCGCCTTCGCCATCGAAACCGCGATCGCGAGACCGCGAGCCTTGAAGGAGCCGGTCGGGTTGCCGCCTTCCTCCTTGACCGTGAGCTTCGGCAGGCCCAGCCGCGCGGCGAGGCGCGGCGCGGCCAGCAGGGGCGTCATGCCCTCGCCGAGGGTGACTCGGTCCGAGGGGTGCTCGAGCGGCAGCACCTCGTGGTAGCGCCAGAGGCTGGGCTCGCGCAGCTCGAGGTGGCCGGGCCGCATCTCGAGCGCCGCCCGGACGAGGTCGTAGCGCGCGAAGAGCGGCGCACCGTCGGCCGCGCAGACGGTGTGGACCCGGCCGGCCGGATAGGTCTGGCCGCACCTCGTGCACTCGAGATGGCTGAGCATGCTCGGTCCCCCCGGTACCCTCTCGGTCGAGGATTATAGTCGGCGCCCGGTCAGCGGGCCGCCGCGAGGGCCTGCATCTCGAAGCCGCGGCCGAACAGGTCCACCTCCTCGAACTCCCAGGTGGCCGTGTCGCCCGACACGCAGGTGTTCGCGCGCAGGATGGGCAGGGGCATGACGAGCGTGGCGCGGAAGCGCACCCGGTCCGCGCCGTCGGGCGTCAGCAGCGGCAGGCCGGCCTCCTGCAACTGCTCGAGCAGGCCGTCTCCGACGTGGCTGAAGGCCGCCTCGGTGGCGGCGTCGATCTCGTCGGCTGCCGAGCCCGCCGTGAGCGAGGCGATGCGGCCGGCGAGGGCCTTCTGCCGGCCGTCGAGGCGGTCGAACACTGCGTCCAGCTCGCGGCGCTCGCGCGGGCCGTAGAGCGGCCGCTCCGAGAGCGCTGCCACCTCGCGCGCGAAGGGCTCGGCGAGCAGCTGGCGGTAGGCGCGGCGCACGTCCGGCTCCCGCAGCGCCACCCGCTTTCCCGCCAGGGCGGCGGCGAGGGCCTCGGCGAAGGCGCCGTCCTGGCGCACCGCCTCGCGCGAGAGCAGGCGCGCAGCCGCGAGCGGGGAGGAGGGGTCGCGCAGCACCTCCTGGTACTCGTAGACGCCGTGCTCGACGTCGGCGACGGCGGAGACGGAGTTCGTGGCGGGCTGGGCGCGGGGCGTGCGCGCGCGGAAGAAGTCGCCGTCCACGGCCTGGGGCGAGGGCAGCTGCGCCTCCAGCGTGACGACGCGCAGCCCGGGCTCCGACTGGTCGGAGCGCCGCCAGGGCTCGCCGGCAGGGAAGCGGTACTGGCGGGCGAAGGGGTCGTCGCCCGGCGGGATGGCCACGCGGGCGTCGGCCTTCTCGGTGTCGACGCGCTCCAGGCGGTAGGTCGCCCGCCGGGTGCAGGTCCCGTCGGCGTTCAGCTGGGTGAAGAGCTCGACCGACAGCCGGTTCTCGATGCAGCCGGAGGCGACGAGGGCGAGGGCGAAAAGCGAAACGGGGTGCACACTCCGCATGCGCGTGAGAGTACACCCCGCCGGTGCGCGGCCGCGAGCGGCCGCTAGACCTCCATGATCTCGGCTTCCTTCTTCTTGAGCGCGGCGTTCAGCTCCTCGATGTGCTGGTCGGTCAGCTTCTGCACCTCGGCCAGCGCGTGCTTCTCGTCGTCCTCGCTGACGTCGTGCTCCTTCAGCAGCCGCTTCAGGTGGTCGTTGGCGTCGCGGCGCACGTTGCGGATCGCGACCCGGCCCTCCTCCACGTGCTTGTGCGCGACCTTCACCAGGTTCCTGCGGCGCTCCTCGGTCAGCGAAGGCACCGGGATGCGGATGATCTTGCCGTCGTTCTGCGGGTTGAGGTCGAGGTCGGAGGTGCGGATGGCCTTCTCGATCGCGGGCAGGAGAGTGGGGTCCCAGGGCTGCAGCGTGATCAGCGTGGGGTCGGGCACCGCCAGGTTGCCGACCTGGTTGAGCGGCGTCGGCGTGCCGTAGTAGTCCACCCGGATCGTGTCGAGCATCGAGACGGTGGCGCGGCCGGTGCGCATCGTGCCGAGCTCGCGCAGCACCGTGTCGACGGTGGTGCGCATGCGCTGTTTCGCGTCGACGACCATCTTGTTGAGGGGCATCGCTACTCCTTGACCAGGGTCCCGATCGTCTCCCCCTGAACGATGCGGCGGAGGTTCCCCTTCTTCTTGAGGTCGTAGACGATGATCGGGAGGTGGTTGTCCATGCACAGCGAGATCGCCGTCGTGTCCATCACGCGCAGGCTGCGCTGCAGGACCTCGCGGTAGGTGAGGCGCTCGAACTTCTTCGCCTTGGGGTGCTTCATCGGGTCGGCGTCGTAGATCCCGTCGACCTTCGTGCCCTTGAGGATGACCTCGGCCTTGACCTCCATCGCGCGCAGGGCGGCGGCGGTGTCGGTCGAGAAGTAGGGGTTGCCGGTGCCGGCCGCGAAGATCGTGACGCGGCCCTTCTCCAGGTGGCGCATGGCCCGCCGGCGGATGAAGGGCTCGCAGACCTCCTGCATCTCGATCGCGGAGAGGACCCGGGTGAAGACGCCCGCGCGCTCGAGGGCGTCCTGCAGCGCGAGCGCGTTGATCACGGTCGCCAGCATGCCCATGTGGTCGGCCGAGACGCGGTCCATGCCCTGGGCGTTGTCCGACACGCCGCGGAAGATGTTGCCGCCGCCGACGACCGCCGCGATCTCCAGGCCGAGGTCGTGGACCTCGCGGATCTCCTTCGCCAGGTAGTCGGAGAAGCTGCGGTCGATGCCGAACTCCTTCTCGCCGAGCAGGGCTTCCCCGGAGAGCTTGAGGAGGACGCGCTTGTAGGCGAGGCCTTTCTTGGTGCCGGGCATGGGTGTCCTTCCTCGAAGCTCGTCCGGCCCCCCGCGGGGGGCCGGGATCGACCCATCCTACTACTACTACTCGCCCTTCGTGCCGGACTCCTCGCCGAGCCGGTAGCGGACGAAGCGCCGCACCACGGCCTTGCCCTTGATGTGCTGGCCGACGCTCAGCTTCGGCTCGCGGATGTAGGGCTGCTCGAGCAGGCAGAAGGTGCCGTAGTACTCCTTCACCTTGCCCTCGGCGATCTTGTCGACCACGTTCGCCGGCTTGCCGGACGCGGCGGCCTGGGCGCGGTAGATTTCCTTCTCCTTCTCGAGCACGTCGGCGGCGACCTCGTCCTTCGAGACGTAGAGGGCCGCGGCGGGGGAGGCCGCCGCGATGTGCATCGCCACGTCCTTGGCGAGCGCGGAGAGCTCCGCGCCGGGTTCGCCCTCGAGCTCGACCAGCACGCCGACCTTCGCCGCCGGCGGGTGGATGTAGGCCGCGACGACGCCCCTGGTGCCGGCCGCGAGCGCGAAGCGGGCGAAGCGGCGGACCACCATGTTCTCCTTGATGACGGCGATCTTCTCGGTCAGCACCTGGCCGACGCTCTGCCCGGGCGCGCCTGCGAAGGGCAGCTCGAGCAGGGCCGCCAGGTCCGCCGGGGCGCCGGCCGCCGCGGTGGCGGCGACGTCCTTGACGAGCTGCTGGAACTCGGGCGTCTTGGCGACGAAGTCCGTCTCGCAGTTCACCTCGACCAGCACGCCGGCGCCTCCGTCCGTCGCGATGTGCGCGGCCACGGCGCCGTCGGCCGCGGTGCGGCCGGCCTTCTTGGCGGCGGCCGCGAGGCCCTTCTTGCGCAGGAGCTCGCGGGCGGCCTCGGCGTCACCGCCGGCCTCGACCAGGGCCGACTTGCAATCCATCATTCCGGCGCCCGTCTCCTCGCGGAGCTTGCGCACGACCTCAGCAGAGATGCTGCTCATGAT
>JBGASI010000448.1:0-4179 GCA_044229815.1 Vicinamibacteria bacterium
GTCGCGGGCGGCTCGTTCGCGCTGCGGGTCGTCGACGTGGAGAACGGGAAGGTCGACACCGTGGCGGACTCGAGCACGGGCGTTCGGCCCTGGGCCCCGCTGTGGACGAGGGACGGGCGCCTCGTGTTCACCCATGGCCAGGTGACGTCGGGCTCGCTGGCCGGCACCGCGAGCCGCCTCGCCGTCCTGGACCCGCGCACGGGGACCTCGTCGCTGCTCTACGCGAGCCCGGACTCGCTCGGACGGCTCGCCCTGATCGGGGGCGATCGACTGGTCGTCGAGCAGCAGACGTTCCGCCAGAACGTCGCCGAGTGGGCGGGCATGGCGGCGCCGCACCGGCTCTCGCACGGGCGGGCCGCGGACCGCCAGCCCGTCTACACCCCGGACGGCAGGGCGGTCGTCTTCTCCTCCGACCGTGCGGGGAACCTGGACCTGTGGTCGGTCGCGGTGGCGACGGGCGAGTTGCGGCAGCTCACCGAGGACCCGGCCAACGACTGGGACCCGGCGGTGGGCCCCGACGGCCGGCTCTTCTGGAGCTCCGACCGCAGCGGCAAGTACGAGATCTGGACGGCCGAGAGCGACGGCAGCGGTGCGCGCCAGGTCACGCGCGACGGCGAGGACGCCGAGAACCCCGTCGTCTCGCCTGACGGCCGCTTCGTCGTGTACGGCTCGACGCGCTCCGGCGAGTCGGGGGTCTGGAAGACCCGAGCCGACGGGGCCTCGCCTTCCTCCCCGCTCGTGCGCGGCCTCGTCGGCATCCCCGAAGTCTCGCCGGATGGTCGTTACGTCCTCTACGTGGGATTCGACGCCACCTTGACCGGCACGCGGATCGGCGTCGTCCGCTTCGAGGACGGCGCGCCCGCGGCCTTCGAGATCGGCCTCGCGATCATCCGCCCGACGACCGCCAACCTCGGCCGCGCCCGCTGGCTGGCCGACGGGAGGATCGCGTTCCTGGGCCAGGACGAGAAGGGAGCCAACGGCGTCTTCGTCCAGGACTTCGCGCCCGGCCGCGACACGCGGGCGACGCGCCGCAAGCTCGCCGGCTTCGACCCGGAGGTCGACGCCGAGACGTTCGGCGTCTCGCCCGACGGCTCCCGCGTCGCCATCGCCGGACGCGAGATGGTGTCGAGCCTCGTGCTGCTCGAGGGCGTCGCCGGCCTCGCCCCCTCGAAGTGACGCCGGCCGACGTTCGAGGCGGAGGCGCCGGTTCCCCGGCTCAGGCCCAGACCTCGTTGAAGATGGCTCGGACCGCGCCGCCTGCTGGGCCGTCGGGGTGGAGAGGCGCGAGCGGCGCGGGTCGCCGCGCCGGCCCTCAGCTGAGCTCTTCGGCGAGTCGCGCCTCGGCCTCCGCGAGCGAGAGCCCGTGGCGCAGGCGCATCGTGGCGACCCCGACCGGCGCCGGGTAGGCCCTGCCGGCGCGGCGCCGGGGATCCACGTACTCGATGACCTCGAAGAGCGCGCGGCAGGCGTCGTCGTACGAGACGCCGGTCAGGTCGCGGATGTAGCGGGTCGAGCGGTCGACCAGCTTCAGGTTGCTCGGGACGAGGCAGATCATCCGGTTCCCGAGCACGCGCCCGAGCCGGACCATGACGCAGGTCGACAGCGCGTTGAGGAGCAGCTTGACGCCGATGCGCGCGAGGGGGTCGAGGAGAAACGGCGTGCGCGGGACTTCGAGGCCGACGACGAGCACGCCGTCGCGGGTCGCCGCGGGGGTCGCGGTGAGCCGCCCGAGCTCGCCATCGCGCGCCACGGCGATCAGCGCGCCGTAGGCCCCAGCCTGCGCGCCGTTCGCCAGCTGCGCGTCGAAGGCACCGCCGGCTTCGAGGTGCGCGAGGTCGCGCTCTCCCGCCACCGCCGTGACGCCGTCGCCGGCGCGGGCGGGACGGTAGGCCAGGCCGTCGAGGCCGATGCGGAAGCGCAGCAGCTCGCGCCTGCCGATCTCGCCCAGGATCGCCCCCTGTCTCTCCGCGGCCTCCTCGTCGAGCAGCAGGCGCAGGTCGTCCTGCGTCCACTCGATCGTCTGCGGCTCGCGCCGCAGCAGCCGCGTCCAGGCCTCCTCGCTGGTCGCCGCGGGCGTGAAGAGGAAGGCCCACGACTCGGAGGCCTCCTGGTCGTCCCACTTGCGAAACGCCGGCGTGCAGAACGTGGGGCTGCGCTCCGTGGTGTCGGTCAGCACGTCGACGGCGAGGGCGTCGGCGAAGTAGGAGGTGCGGCGCCCGGCGCGGTAGGCCCCTTCCTCCGCCTCGACGAGGCGCGCGAGGTCCCCGCGCAGGCGCTCGCTCGCCAGCTCCGCGTGGACCGCGCGCAGGCCCTCGCGCAGCGCGGCGGGCACGGCGCTCGACGGACCGAGCCCGGGCTCGGCCGCTCCGGCGCGCGCCAGGACCTCGCGCAGCGCCATCTCGAGCACGGTGAGCATGGCCAGCAGCTCGCTGCTCGTGGCCTGCATCCGTGTCGAGCCCGTGATGGCCATCGGCCCCGTCGTCAGGTTGACCTTCAGGATCCGCGGCTCTTCGATCACCTCGCGGCTGCGCGTGACGTGGGCGCGCAGGACCTCGTCGGGGTTGTTGTAGACGAACGCCACGCTCGCGCCGGCCTCGAGGCCCTGCCAGGCCGTGCCGATCACGAAGGAGGTCTCGCCGCCCTCGGTGATCGCGAACACCATGTCGCCCTTCGCCACGCCGAGGTCGGCCAGCTGCCGGCGGCCGAAGGGCGCGAAGTCCTCGAAGCCCTCCACCGACTTGATGAGGGCGTAGTCGCCGCCCGCCATCACGCTGTGGGCTCGGTGCTCCCAGGCGTCGGGCGGCGGGGTCGTGAGGCCCCGCTCGCGGCGGTCCTGCCAGAAGGCTCGCCAGATGGACGCGAGCTGGATGCTGAGGCGCCCGGTGGCGCCGCAACCCGTGAAGAAGACCCGCCCTCCGCCCTCGAGCGTCGCGACGAGCTGGTCGCGCAGCTCCTCCGGCTGGCCGCTGCGCGACCAGCGGTCGTAGCTGGCGACCACGTCGCGGTCGACGTCGAACAGGATCGCGAGGCCCGCCGCCGCGTCGCGCCGGGCGGTCTGGCTCAGCTCCGTCGAGCGGGGGTGCGACGCCTCGGTGACGAGCGGACCGAGGCGGAACTGGACGGCCTCGCGCAGGAACTCCTCGGCCCTCTGGCGGGCGCTCTTCGGGGTCGTGGGCATGGTGGCTCCATCCGGGGGGAGGCTATCATGCGCGCGATGAAGCGAGCCTGGCCGGGATTCCTGGGTCTGACGCTGCTGGCGTCGCCTGTCTGCGGCGCGGCGGCCGAGGCGCGGCCCGCGCGCCGGCTGCTCGAGCGCGCGACGACCGCCGTAGACCTGACGGCCGTGCTGCTGCCGGCCGAGGCCTGGCACCCGTTCCCGAAGCCGGGCGAGGGCGGCTGGGACGGCGTCCCGGAGGACGAGCGCCGCGCCTTCGTCGCCGCGGCCGAGGCCGAGCTGCGGACCGGCTGGTCGACGCTGCCGGCGACCGCGTTCCTGGCGTACGCGCGCAGCGGCGACCGCGGCGGCTACGAGCGCCTCGCGAACCAGCGCCGGCACAAGCTGGGCCTGCTCCTGCTGGGCGAGCTGTTCGAGGCGAAGGGCCGCTTCGTCGACGCGATCGCGGACGGCGTGTGGCTGATCTGCGAGGAGAGCTTCTGGGGCACCGTCGCGCACCTCGGCGCGCAGGGCCCGCTGCCGGACGTGCGCGACCCGATCGTCGAGCTGTTCTCCGCGGAGACGGCCGCGCTGCTGGCGTGGACCGACTACCTGGTCGGCGAGCGGCTAGACGCCGTGAGCCCCCGTCTGCGCGAGCGCCTGCGGCTCGAGGTGGAGCGCCGGGTGCTCACGCCCGCGCTCGAGCGCGACGACTTCTGGTGGGCGGGCTTCACGGCGCGCAGCGTGAACAACTGGAACCCCTGGATCAACTCGAACTGGCTCACGACCGTGCTGATCCTCGAGCGGGATCCGGCGCGGCGCGCGCGGGCGGTGGCGAAGATCGCCCGCAGCCTCGACCGCTTCGTCGACGTCTACCCCGACGACGGCGGCTGCGACGAGGGGCCGGCATACTGGGGCCGCGCCGCCGCGTCGCTGTTCGAGTCGCTGGAGCTGCTGAAGAGCGCGACCGCCGGCCGGGTGGACGTCTACCGCGAGCCCGTCGTGCGGGCGATGGGCCGCTTCAT
>JBGASI010000449.1:0-4173 GCA_044229815.1 Vicinamibacteria bacterium
GATCTCCACCACGCGCCCGGGTCGCAGCAGGTCCCCGGGGTCGACCTGCAGCGAGCGCAGGCCCCCGTCGTAGCCGACCCTGACCGCGTCGAGCTCGCGGTCGCCGGGCTGCACGCGACCGGCGTAGCGCAGCACGACCCGCTCCTTGAAGCTCGACTCCTCCATGTCCTTGCTGAACTGGACTCGGAAGACCGTGTTCGCCGGCACGTCGCGCTCGCCGTCGAGCGGCAGCGAGAACACGACGACCGGCGGCTTCTTCGGCCGGGGCGGGGGTGGCGGAGGAGGCGGCGGCTGGGCCTCGGCGGTCGCCGAAGGCGGCTTCGTGATCACGACGCTCGTCGCCTCGATCGTCACGACCCCGCGCCGCGTCGTGACGCGCCCGGTCACCAGCAGCCACTTGCCCGTGTCGCGCTTGAGGTCGGCGTCGAAGGCCCAGCCGGGCCCCTTGGGCTTGCGGCCGGTCACCCAGGCGGCGAACAGGTCGTCCTTGATCACCCAGTCGGGGGAGCGCTCCCGGCTGGCGGAGGGCAGGTCGCCGAAGAGGTTCTGCCCGCGGAACTGCCCGCGCACGGCCACCAGCTTGCCGTCGAGCTTGCCCGGCTTCGTGACGAGCTCCTCGAGCGTCACCTGGGTGATCGGGCCGCTGCGCTCCTTCTCGTCGGGCGGGCCCACGAAGCCCCAGATCGCGATGTAGACCATCTGCTGGCCGGTGGTGTCGCTGCCCGAGCCGACGAGCCCGGTGACCTCGACGTCGCGGCCCATCCAGCGCCGTGCCATGTCCTCGAAGTCGGCTGCCGCCTCCGGCATCGGCAGGATCAGGATGCGCCCACCGAAGGTCCCGCGCAGCGCGTAGCGGCGCTCGCCCGTGGTCATCAGCATCTCGAGCTCGCCGTGCGTGCGGACCGCCTTGCCCACGTAGGACTCGGGCATCTGCAGCAGGTTGTCGATCGAAACCTCGACGGTCGAGCCGTAGCGGGCCTCGTACTCGTTGTACTGGGCCCGCGCCGGGGCCGCGCCCAGCGCGAGAAGGCAGGCGGCCAGTGCGAACGGCGTGCGCGACGGTCTCATCCGCCCAGTATAGGAGAAAGGCCGCCGGCGGGAGCGCCGGCGGGGCGGCCTCGAGCGACGGCCAGCCGCGGGGCGGGCGCCCGGCGACCGAGGGCGTGACGTCGCGCACTTGACCCTTTCGCGTAAGCCGTGCTACGGTCGCACCTTACGCGGCACGGCCGCACCACAACGAGACCTATGAAGCTTCGGGTCCTGGGCTGCTACGGCGGGAACGTACCCGAGCACGGGATGACGTCGTTCCTCGTGAACGATTCACTGTGCCTCGACGCGGGCTGGGTGTCCGGGGCCTTGAGCCTGCGCGAGCAGGTCAAGGTCAAGGACGTGGTCATCTCGCACTCGCACCTCGACCACACCTGCTCGCTGCCGTTCCTCATCGACAACAACTTCTCGTCCCCGGGGTTCACGCTGCGCATCTACGCGATCCCCGAGGTCATCGCGTCGATGAAGAACCACCTGTTCAACAACCACACCTGGCCCGACTTCACCTGCCTGCCGAACGACCTCACGCCGGTGCTGAAGCTGATCGAGGTCATCCCGGAGGAGCCGTTCCGGGTCAACGGGCTGACGATCCGCCCGGTCGCGGTCGACCACATCGTGCCGACCACCGGTTTCATCGTCGAGGACAAGACCGGCGCGGTCGGCTACTCGAGCGACACCGCGCCGACCAGCCGCTTCTGGGAGCTCGTCAACAAGACGCGCAACCTGAAGGCCGTGATCACGGAGACGTCGTTCCCGAACGAGCTGCAGGACCTGGCCAACGTCTCCGGGCACATGACGCCGCAGACGCTGGACCTCGAGCTGAAGAAGCTCAAGCGCGACGTGCCGGTCTACATCTACGGCTGCAAGCCGCGCCACCTCGCGCTCATCCGCAAGCAGGTCCGCGCCCTCAAGCGGCGCCGGCTGTTCTTCCTGACCCAGGGCCGGACCTACCGCTTCTAGCGCTCGGCCGGAGCAGGCTCGCGCGCTAGACCTTGAGCCGGCTGAGGCTGAGCAGGCTGCCGGCGACGCCCACCAGCATGCCGCCCGCGACGAGCCCGAGCGCGACGCCACCGGGCAGCTCGAAGGCGGTGCGGCCGAGGAGGTCCGACGAGGCGAGGCCGCGCGAGAGCCAGGCGAGCGCCCCCCACAACAGGACCGCCGCCACGAGGCCGCCGAGCCCGCCCTGCACCATGCCCTCGGCGACGAACGGTCCCTTGACGTAGGCCCGGGTCGCGCCGACGAGGCGCATGATGTCGAGCTCGTCCTCGCGCGCGTAGATCGTCAGCCGGATCACGTTGGAGATCGTGAAGACCCCGGCCAGGACCAGGATGCCGCCGAGAAAGGCCCCCATGCCCCGCACCAGGCGCACGCCCGTCGCCAGCCGCTCGATCCAGAGCAGGTCGTACTGGATCTCGCGCACGCCCGGCACGCCGCCGAAGGCCTGCGCCAGCCGCTTCACCTCCCCCGGCGACTGGTGCCCGGGCTTGAAGTTCACCTCGAGCGAGGCGGGGAACGGGTTCTCGCCGAGGTCCTCGGGCAGCGAGCTGAGGTCGCGGAACAGCTCGCGGAAGCGAGCGAGCGCCTGCTCGCGCGTCACGAGCTCGAGCGAGTCGACGGCCTCGTCCTGCCGCAGCCGGTTCTCGAGGCTCTCGCGCACCCGGGTCTCGACGTCGTCGTCGAGGTAGACGATCAGCTGCACCTTCTCGGTCCAGTGCGAGACGACGTCGCCGAGGCGGCTGGCCACGGTCAGGAACGCGCCGAGCACGAAGAGGCTGACCGCGATCGTGCCGATCGAGACGGCGTTGACGAGGCGGCTGCGCCACAGGCTCGTCAGCGCCTCGTCGAAGAAGTACACGCAGGCCCGCAGCCACGCCATCGCGCCGGGATTATAATCCGGGGCCATGACGGTGCTGGTCGGGATCGCCGGGGGGACGGGCTCGGGCAAGACGTCGTTGGCCGTGAAGGTCGTCGAGCGCGTCGGCGCCGACCGCTGCCTGCTGATCGCGCAGGACGCCTACTACAAGGACGGCAGCACGCTGTCGCCCGCGGCGCAGGCCGCCATCAACTACGACCACCCGGACGCCTTCGACACCTCGCTGCTGGTCCAGGACCTGCGCGACCTCAAGTCGGGGCGGCCGGTGCCCTGCCTGACCTACGACCACGCGAGCTACGCCCGGCGCGTGCTGCCCGACGCGCTGACGCCGAAGCCCGTGGTGCTGCTCGAGGGCATCCTAGTGCTGGCCGAGGAGCCGCTGCGCCGGCTGATGGACATCAAGCTGTTCATCGACACCGACTCCGACGTGCGGATCCTGCGGCGGCTGCAGCGCGACATCCGCGAGCGCGGGCGCAGCTTCGACTCGGTGCAGCGGCAGTACCTCGACTCGGTGCGGCCCATGCACCTCGAGTTCGTCGAGCCATCGAAGCGCTACGCCGACCTGATCATCCCCGAGGGCGCCGAGAACGAGGTCGCGCTCGAGGCCGTGGTCGCGCGGATCCGCGCGATCCTCGCGCGCTGACCATCCCGCCCCGGCCGGCTCAGGCCGACGCGACACGGCCCCGCTCGAGCGAGAGCACGCGCTTGCCCATGCGCTGGATCATGTCGCGGTCGTGCGTCGCCACCAGCACGGTGGTGCCGCGCGCGTTCACGTCGAGGAACAGGCGCATGATCTCCTGCGCCATCTCGGGGTCGAGGTTGCCCGTCGGCTCGTCGGCCAGCAGCAGCATCGGCTCGTTGATCAGCGCGCGCGCGATCGCGACCCGCTGCTGCTCGCCGCCCGAGAGCTGCAGCGGATAGGCGTGCAGCTTGTGGTGCAGGCCCACCGACTTGAGCGCGGCGAAGGCGCGGCGCTTCTGCTCGCGCGGCGGCACGCCGAGGATGCGGGGCACGAAGGCGACGTTCTCGAGGATGGTCTTCCGCTTGAGCAGCTTGAAGTCCTGGAACACGACGCCGATCGAGCGGCGCAGCTCCGGGATCTGGCCGTCCGGGATCGCCGTCACGTTGCGGCCGCCGACCAGGATCTGCCCCTGCGACGGCAGCTCCTCGCGGAAGACGAGCTTGAGGAAGGTCGTCTTGCCGGCGCCCGAGGGACCGGTCAGGAAGCAGAACTCGCCCTTGCCGACGCTGAG
>JBGASI010000016.1:0-18982 GCA_044229815.1 Vicinamibacteria bacterium
AGGAACGCGGCCGGGACCGCTCGCCGCAGCACCGCGGTGAGCAGCGACTCGTCGAGCCCCTCGGCGAGCAGGCGCCGCGCCGCGGAGCGGCTCTCGCCGGCCTGCAGCAGCGCCGCGAACAGGGCGTCGAGCGCGGCCGCCTCGCGCTCCGGTGCTCGCGGCAAGCGCGGCGGCCTCAGTCGCGGCGCGGCGCCGGGGACAGCCGCGCGTAGACGTCGCTGAGCGCCACCACGACGTTCACCAGGCCGAGGCCCGTGACGGCGCCGCGCGCGAAACCGCTCAGCAGCGCGTCGCGCAGGACCGGCCAGTGCGGCAGCAGCCAGTTCCACTCCCACAGCGGAAGCCAGGGCGCGACCACCAGCACCAGACCGACCAGGAGCGACAAGAGGGCGGGCAACAGGGCCTGCTGCTCGACCCGCGCTCAGCGGCCCGCGCCGAGCAGGCGCATCTTGTCGGCCACGTCCCGGAACTGCGTGTCCTGGCCGTAGAGCTCGGTGAAGAGCGCGAGCGCGCGATCCGGCTCGCCCGCCTGCTCGAGCGCGCTCGCGAGGTCGTACTTGAGTCCCTGGTACTCCTCCTCGCTGCGCCCGGGCGCGACGAGGCCCTTCTCGAACCACTTGACCGCCAGCTTCGGCATGCCCTTCTCGAGGAACCAGATGCCGAGCATGCTCGCGCACTCGAGCAGCCGTGACTCGTCCTTGGCGGCAAGCTGGAACTCGGCGATCGCCTCGTCGACGAGGCCCATCTCCTTGTAGGCGATGCCGAGGTTGTAGCGGGTCTCGTAGTCCTCCTTGCCGAGCTGCTTGTCGACGCCCTTCTGGAACTCGCGGAAGATGTCCGCGAGGGACGCGTCGCCGAAATCCGTCCCCGCCGCGGCACTCGGCTCGCCCGCCACGGCCGGCTGCGCGCCGAAGAGGTCGCCGAGCTCGGAGGCGAGGTCGAACCCGCCGCCGTCGCCGGGCGCCGACGGGGCCTCCGGCTCGGCTGGCGGCGCGCTCGGCCCGGGGTACGCGGCCGAGGGCGGGTCGCCCGTGGGGGTGAACTCGAGGAAGTCGGCGCCGAACTGGAGCGGCTCGTCGCCCGGCTCGTCGGCCGGCTCTTCGGCCGCGCCGGTGGCTTGCGAGCCGGCGGGGGGATCCGCGAGGACGAGGTCCTCCATCTGGGCGGCGGGCCCGGGCTCGAACCCGGGCATCTCGAGACCGAGGTCGGCCAGGCGCTGCACGAGGGCGGGGTGCCCCGCGAAGCGCGAGGCGACCTCCTCGAGCACGCCCCGCGCGTCCTCGACGAAGCCCATCGACACGTACTGCTCGATCTCGGCGAGCGCCCGCTGCAACTCCGCCGGCACGTCGAGGCCCCGCGCGGTCTGGGGCGCGGTCTGCGCGACGAGCCCGCTGGTCACCGGCGCCGGCGGAGGAGGCAGCGCGATCACGGGCTGGCGCGTGGCGATCAGCGGGGCCAGGTCGTCGAACGCCAGGGGCACGTCGGGCTCGCTCGACGCGCCGGGCGTGTCGGCGTCGTCGAGCGTCGCATCACCGAGGTCGAAGCCGGCGCCGCCGTCCGGCTCGTCATCGAGGAAGTGCCCACCGATCTCCCCGGGCGGCTCGAGGTCGTCCGCCGAGAAGGGCGAGGAGCCCGGCTCGCCGAGCGCCCTGGACACCGCGCCGGGGTCGAAGTCGAGCTGGTGTTCCGGTGGAGGCATCGCGAGGGCCGGCTCCGGCAGCGGCGGCTCGGCCGGTGGAGGCATCGCGAGGGCCTCTTCCCGCCCCTCGTCCCCCTCGTCGCCTTCATCCTCGTCGTGCACGTCGATGTCGATCTCGACCCCGAAGTCGCCCAGCGCGTCGGGGGGCCGCCCCGGCGGCGGTGCGACCGGCGGTGCGACCGGCGGTGCGACCGGCGGTGCGACCGGCGGTGCGACCGGCGGCGCGACCGGCGGCGCGACCGTGGGGCGCGAGGCCGACTCGGCCGGCTCGACGAGCGCGTCTGCCTCCAGATCGTAGCGCTGCGCCCGCGCCACGTCTCCCTTGAGCCGGAACACCTCGCCCAGCACGCGCAGCCGCTGTGCCGCCGCCGCCGCCTCGCCCTTCTCGCGGTGCAGGTCGACGAGCTCCTGCAGGGCCTCGACGTTGTCCGGGAAGCGCGTCAGCACCGACTCGAACTGGTCGCGCGCCTTGTCGCCGAGCCCGTACTTGCGGAAAACCCGGCCCTCGGCGAGGTGCTCGCCGATGAACTCCTGGTCCTCGGCGGTCAGTGGCCCCGACAGCTCCAGGCTCGGCTTCTCCCGTCTCGCGGGCGCCGGCGCCACCGGCACGGGCGCGGGGGCGGGCGGAAAGTCCTCGTCGAACCGCTCGGCGGGCGCGCCGTGCTGCTCGCGCAGCCAGCGCAGCTTGCTGCGGTGCTGTTCGTTGGTCGGCTCGAGCTGGACCAGCAGCTCCAGGCACGAGGCGGCCTGCACCAGCTCGCCGCCGGCCATGTACGCCTCGACCATCTGCGAGTACGTCTGGGCCACCAGGGCGTCGTTGCGGGACTGGCGGTAGAGCTCGACCAGCTTGGCGAGGCTGCGGATGTGGGAAGGGTTGCGCTGGACGATCGCCTGCAGCAGCGAGGCGGCGCGGTCGATCTGGCGGCGCTCGACCAGCTTGTCGACCGCCGGCTGGAGCTGCTCGAACGCCTCGTCGTGGCGCCCCTCTGCCAGGCAAACCTGGCCGAGCTGCTGCCGCACCTCGACGTCCGCCGGATCGCGTGCGAGCAGCTCGCCCAGCACGCCGCGGGCGTCGTGGGGACGCTTCGCCCCGAGATAGGCCTCGGCCAGCCGCAGCACGACCTCGCGGTCCCCGGGCGCCGCGCGGCGGGCCTCCTCGAGCAGGGCCGCTGCGCGCGCGAAGTCCTTCTGCACCAGGTAAACGCGAGCCGCCGCCGACACGAGCTGCGCGCTGCGTGGCACCGTGAGCTGCAGCTTCTTCTCGAGCAGCTGCAGCGCCTCGGCCTGCTGGCCCTTCTTCACGAGCTCGTCGGCGACCGCCACCCACTCGCCGGCTGCCTTCTCCGTGTTGCCTTCCCAGGCGTAGAAATCGCCCATGCGCATGCGGACCCCTTTGTCCCCCGGGTCCACATCCTTCAGTCGCCGCAGGACCTCGCCTGCCTCTCGCTTCTTGCTGCGCTTGATGTATTCGTCGACGACGAGATTGAAGGTCTGTTTCGCTTCGGCCACCAGGCCCTGCTTCGCGTACAGGTCGCCCAGGCTGAGGTGCCCCTCGAGCAGGCTGGGTTCGTTGCGCAGGACCTTCTTCCACACGGCGATCGACTTGAGGTAGAAGCCGTCTTCGGCGAAGTAGCGCGCGACCTTGACGTACTGCTCGTTCGCCGCCTTCAGGTCGTTGAGCTTGCCGTAGAGGTCGCCGATGCGGTTGACCGTGTTCCAGTCGCGCGGGTTCTCCTGGACGATCTGCTTCAGCGCCTCGATCGCCTTGTCGAACCGATTGGCGCGCTCCGCGGCATCCGCGTCCTGCCGCAGTTTGACCTGGTTGACCTTGGCCACTAGCCCCGGGTCCTCACGTGAACAGCCATCTCTGGGTGCCGCTGAAGGACCGGCGGTGGATCGGGCTCGGGCCCATGCGCCGCAGCGCGTCGAGGTGCTGCGGGCAGCCGTAGCCCATGTTGGAGGCGAGGTCGTAGCCGGGGTGGCTCGCGTCGAGCTGCGCCATCAGCGCGTCGCGCGCGACCTTGGCCACGATCGAGGCGGCCGCGATCGAGACCGACTGCGCGTCGCCCTTGACGATCGGCCGCTGCGCGACCTCGAGGCCGGGCACGCGCAGCGCGTCGACCAGCAGCAGGTCGGGCGCCACGGTCAGGCCGAGCACCGCGCGGCGCATGGCGACGAGCGTCGCCTGCAGGATGTTGACGGCGTCGATCTCCAGCGGCTCCGCCACCCCGACCGCCCAGGCCCTGGCGCCCGCACGGATGCGCTCCGCCTGGCGCTCGCGCTGGCGCGCGGTCAGTCGCTTCGAATCGTCGATTCCCGCCGGGTCGAAGCCGTCGCCGAGGATCACCGCCGCCGCGACCACCGGCCCGCAAAGCGCACCGCGTCCGACCTCGTCCACGCCCGCAACGGCGACGTGGCCGGCCTCGCGTGCTTCGTCCTCGAACCGACTGCCACAACGGAGCTCGACGCCGTGGTGCACGACCGGCCGCCGACCCCGCCTCGACGCACCTGTCATCGCCGCCCGTTCCTCCTGGCCCCGCCGCATAGCGGCGCAGGCCCACGAAGGGCCGAAGACGAGTGCTCGTCCTAGGCCTGCGCCGTCGCCTCCACGCGCTTCTCCTTCATGCGGCCCGCCTTGCCCTTGAGCTCCCGCAGGAAGTAGAGCTTGGCCCGGCGCACGCGCGCGTGCTTCACGATCTCGATCTTCTCGATCGTGCGCGCGTGCAGCGGGAAGATCCGCTCCACCCCGATTCCGAAGGAGACCTTGCGCACCGTCATCGTGGCGCGCGCGCCCGAGCCGCGCAGCCCGATCACCAGGCCCTCGAAGACCTGCACGCGCTCGCGCTCGGTCTCCTTGCTGCGGCCCTTCTCCTCCTTGACGGAGGTCTCCTTGACGCGCACGTGCACGCGCACGGTGTCCCCGGGGTTGAGCTGCGGCAGCTTCTTGAGGTCCGCCGACTCGACAGTCTCGATGGCCTTCATGGTCCTCTTCCGTCCCTATTTGTGAAGTACGACGGCCTTTTTGTCCAGCGCCCCGGGTCCGTCCGCCCGGGCCTCGTCCTCGATCTCTCGCAGCAGGCGCTCGTCCTCGGCGGACAACGAGGCCACGGCGAGCAGGTCCGGCCGCCGCTCGCGCGTGGCGTGCAGCGCCTGCTTGCGCCGCCAGCGGCGGATGCGGCCGTGGTCCCCCGACAGCAGCGTCTCGGGAGCCGCGACGCCCCGCCACTCGGCGGGACGCGTGTAGTGCGGCCAGTCCAGCAGGCCGCCCTCGAATGAATCCGTCTCTGCGGAGCCCTCGTCGCCGAGCGCCCCGGGCAGCAGCCGCACCGTCGCCTCGACCACCGCCAGCGCCGCCGTCTCGCCCCCGGTCAGCACGAAGTCGCCGAGGCTCAGCTCCTCGGTGGCGAGCTCCTGCGCGACCCGCTCGTCGATGCCCTCGTAGCGGCCGCACAGCAGCACCAGCCGCTCGAGCCGCGCGTAGCGGTGCGCGGTCTGCTGGTCGAAACGGCGCCCGCGCGGCGAGAGGAGCACGATCGCCTCGCCGTCGCGGCGCCCGGCGTCGAGCGCCTGCAGCTGCCGGGCGAACGGCTCGGGCTTCATCACCATGCCCGGGCCGCCGCCGAACGGCGCGTCGTCGACGCTGCGATGGCGATCGTCCGCGTGCTCCCGCAGGTCGTGGACCCGCAGGTCCACGAGCCCCGCCGCCCGCGCGCGCTGCACGATGCCGTCGCCGAGCGGGGCCTCGACCATGCGCGGGAAGATCGTGACGACGTCAATCCGCACCGACGTACTCCGGCCGGCGCACGACGAGCAGGCCCTGCTCGAGGTCGACCCGGCGCACGAACGCGGAGGCGAGCGGGACGAGCGTCTCGCCCGCTTCACCGCGCACCGCGAGCACCCACGTCTCGGCGCCCGTCTCGAGGACCTCGGCCACGCTGCCGAGCGGCGCGCCGGACTCGTCCTCGACGCGCAGGCCGGTGAGCTGGTGGTGGTAGTAGGAGCCCTCCGGCAGCGTCGCGAGCTCGTCCTCCGCGATGCGCAACTCGAGGTCCCGCAACCGCTCGGCCTCGTCGATCGAGTCGACGCCCGCCAGTTTCACGACGAAGCGGCCCTTGTGGGGCCAGGCGCGCTCCACGCGCACCTCGCGAGCCTGTCCGGCCTCGCCGGGCAGGAAGGCCTGGCGCAGCGTCGGGAAGCGGTCGGGCCGGTCGGAGAGGCACTGCACGGCCACCTCCCCGTGGCGGCCCTGCGGCTTCACCACGCGTCCGACCAGCACCAGCTCGCGAAACAGCGCCATCAGTCGAGGATCTCCAGCGTGCACGAGCCGCCGCGGCGGCCGGCCAGCGAGCCCACCAGCGTGCGCAGCGCGGCGGCGGTGCGCCCGCCGCGACCGATCACGCGGCCGCGGTCGGCGGGCGCCACCGACAACTCGAGCACGCTCCGGCCGCCGGCGTCGTGCTCGCGCACGCTCACTCGGCCGGGCTCGCGGACGAGCCCGCGGGCCAGCAGGGCGACGAGGTCGCGCAAGGCCTAGGCCTTCGCCGCGGCTCGCTCGCGCTTGAGCAGGCTGCGGACCGTGTCGGTGGCGCGAGCGCCCTTCTCGATCCAGAACTTGGCGCGGTCGGAGTCGATCTTGACCACCGCCGGGTCGCGGCGCGGGTCGTAGTGACCGAGCACCTCGACGAAACGGCCGTCGCGCCACGAGCGCGAGTCGGCGACCACCACCCGATAGTAGGGACGCTTGGTGGAGCCCGTACGCCTGAGTCTGATGGATAGCATCTTCTTCCTTTCCTAGCGGAACTGCGGCATGCGCGCGGCCAGGCGCTTCATGGCCTGGCCTCCCGCGCCGAGCCCCTTCACGAGCTTGCGGGTCTGGGCGAACTGCTTGAGCAGGCGGTTGACGTCCTCGACCGAGCTGCCGCTGCCGCGCGCGATGCGCTTGCGGCGACTGCCGTTCATCACGGAGGGGTCGCGCCGTTCCTGCGGGGTCATCGAGTCGATGATGGCGATCGCGCGCTTCATCTCGCGCTCGCCGCGGTCGGCGTCGACTCCCTTGACGGCGCCCATGCCGGGGATCATCGAGATCACCTGCTCGAGCGGGCCCAGCTTGCGGACCTGCCGCATCTGGTCGCGGAAGTCCTCCAGCGTGAACTCCTGGCGCCGCAGCTTGCGGACGAGGTCCTCGGCCTGCTGCTTGTCGGCCGCCTGCTCGGCGAGCGCGATCAGCCCGAGCACGTCACCGAGGCCGAGGATCCGACCGACCATGCGCGCGGGATCGAACGGCTCGAGCGCGTCGACCTTCTCGCCCACGCCCGCGAACTTCACGGGGCAGCCGGTGATCGCGGCCGCCGAGAGCGCCGCGCCGCCGCGCGAGTCGCCGTCGAGCTTGCTCAGCACGATGCCGGTGATGCCGATGCGCCGGTGGAACTCGTCCGCACTGCGCACGGCGTCCTGGCCGGTCAGCGCGTCCGCCACGTAGAGCACTTCGCTCGGGCTCGCGATCGCTCGCAGCTCGGCCAGCTCCGCCATCAGCGCGTCGTCGATGTGCAGGCGCCCGGCGGTGTCCACGATCACCGTGTCGTGGCCGACGGCGCGGGCCTCGGCGAGCGCGGAGCGCAGGATCGCGCGCGGGTCGGAAAGCTCCGCGGGGTGATGCACCTTGACGCCCGCCTGTTCGCCGATGGTTCGCAGCTGCTCGCGCGCGGCGGGGCGCTGCACGTCGGTCGAGACCAGCAGCGGGTGGCGCTCGCGGCCCTTGAGCCAGCGCCCGAGCTTGGCCGAGGTCGTGGTCTTGCCCGAGCCCTGCAGGCCCGCCATCAGGATGACGGTGGGAGGCGTCGAAGCCACCCGCAGCGCGACCGGCTCGGTCCCCGAGAGGACCGCGATCATCTCGTCGCGCACGATGCGCAGCACGGCCTGGTCGGGGCTGAGGCTCCTCAGCACCTCCTGGCCCGTGGCGGCTACCCGCACGCGGTCGAGCAGCTGCTTGGCGACTTTGAAGTGGACGTCCGCCTCGAGCAGCGCCAGACGGATCTCGCGCAGCGCGGCGTCGACCTGGGCCTCGCTGAGCACACCGTGGCCCCGCAGGGACCGGAAGATCCCCTGAAGCCTCTCGCTCAGCGACTCGAACAAGGACACCCACCCCCGGCCAGGCGCACGCCAAGCCAAAGCAAATGATGATCTTAAAGGTACGGCCACGAGCCTGTCAAACCATGGGCCGTCGAGCCACCCAGGGGGGTATGGGGGGACGGAGTCCCCCCATCTCAAAGATAGCTGGGAACAGGCTGGCCGTCGAGGCACCAGTACCCCCCGGCTTGTTCGATGACCGAGCCGGCGCCCGCACCGCCTCCCCCCGAGATGCCCGATGAGGCCACCGACCAGCCGACGAGTCATCCGGCAGGGCAAGGGGTACTGGTGCGCGGACGGCCAGGCTGTACCTGGCGATCTTGTCCTGGGGGGCGCAGCCCCCCAGACCCCCCGGGTGGCCTGTTGCCTCGGGCTAGACGGACCCGAGCAGGTGGCCTAGTTTTTCCTTCTTGGTCTTCAGGTAGCGGCGGCTGTCGTCGGACGGGGGGATCTCGATCGGGACGCGGTCGGCGATCGCCAGGCCGTAGCCCTCGAGGCCGACGAACTTGCGGGGGTTGTTGGTCATCAGCCGCAGCCGCCGGATCCCCAGCTCCACCAGGATCTGCGCGCCGATCCCGTAGTCGCGCTGGTCGGCCTTGAAGCCGAGGGCCTCGTTCGCCTCGACCGTGTCCTTGCCCTGGTCCTGGAGCTGGTAGGCCATGATCTTGTGCACGAGGCCGATGCCGCGGCCTTCCTGGCGCAGGTAGAGGAGCACGCCGCGCCGCTCGGCCGCGATCCGTTCGAGCGCGGTGTGCAGCTGGCCACCGCAGTCGCAGCGGCTCGAGGCGAAGATGTCGCCGGTCAGGCACTGCGAGTGCACGCGCACGAGCACCGGGTCCTCCGTGCGCACGTCACCCATCACGAGGGCGACGTGGTGCTCGCCGTCGATCCGGCTCTCGAAGGCGTGGATCCGGAACTCGCCGTAGGACGTGGGCAGGCTGGCCTCGGCGATCTTGCGCACGAGCCGCTCGTTGCGCATCCGGTGCTGGATCAGGTCGCGGATCGTGATCAGCCGGATGCCGTGCTCGGCGCAGAACGGCTCGAGCTGCGCGACGCGCGACATGGTCCCGTCCTCGTTCATCACCTCGCAGATGACGCCGGCGGGATACAGCCCGGCCAGCCGCGCCAGGTCGATCGCGGCCTCGGTCTGGCCCGCGCGCTCGAGCACCCCGCCCGGCCGCGCGCGCAGCGGGAACATGTGGCCCGGGCGCGCCAGGTCCTCGGGGCGCGTGCGGGCGTCGATCGCGGCCCGCACGGTGCGGGCGCGGTCCGCCGCCGAGATGCCGGTGGTGGTGCCCACCTTCGCCTCGATCGGCACGCAGAAGGCAGTGCCGAACTTGGTGCTGTTCTGCTCGTCGCGCACCATCAGCGGCACGCGCAGCTCGTCGAGGCGCTCGGCCGTCATCGGCAGGCAGATCAGGCCGCGCCCGAAGCGGGCCATGAAGTTGATGGCCTCCGGGGTGACCTTGTCGGCGGCGATCGTGAGATCGCCCTCGTTCTCGCGGTCCTCGTCGTCGACGACGACGAGCATCTTCCCGTTCCGGAAGTCCTCGATCGCCTCGGGGATGGAGCTGAACGGCATCGGGCCCTCTCTGAGCGGCGGGCGCCTCAAAGGCCGCGGGCGGCCAGCAGCCGCTCCACGTACTTCGCGATCACGTCGGCCTCGAGGTTGACGAGGCTGCCCGCCTTCGCGTCCCGCAGGTTCGTTACCTCCAGAGTATACGGGATGAGGGCGACCGAGAAGGCGCCGTCGCGCAGGCCCCAGACGGTGAGCGAGATGCCGTCCACCGAGACCGAGCCCTTCTCGACGAGGTAGCGGGCCAGTTCCGGAGGCGGCTCGATCGTGATCTCGGAGGACTCGCCGAGCCACTTCATCTCGCGCACGCGACCGACCCCGTCGACGTGGCCCTGCACCACGTGCCCGTCGAAGCGGCCGTCGGCCTTCATCGGCCGCTCCAGGTTGACGAGCGCCCCGGGCAGCAGCCGCTCGTCGAAGCGCGTGCGGCGCAGCGTCTCCCCGGTGAGGTCGACGTCGAACCCCTGCGCGTCCGAGCGCACGGCCGTGAGACAGCAGCCGTTCACGGCGACGCTGCCGCCGAGCGGCAGCCCCTCGAACAGGCCGCCCACGTCCACGCGAACGCTCATCACGTCGCCGCGGCGCGACACCGCGCGCACCGTGCCCGTGCCCTCGACGATCCCGGTGAACATGGCCCCAGTCTAGCGCCTGGGGCGCCACAGCTCGAACTGCGGCGGCCACGGCCAGGGGAAAGCGGGCTGCGCCGGCAGCGGAGCGACCCGCAGCGCGGAGGCGATCTCGTCCGGGTCGTCGCCACCGAAGGCCGGCCGGCTGCCGCGCCCCCCCAGCAGCAGCGGGGCGCGGAACAGCGCCACCTGGTCGAGCAGCCGGGCGCCCAGGAACGAGCCGAGCACCTCCGAGCCGCCCTCGACCATCAGGCTCCAGATCCCGCGCTCGCGCAGCGCCTCGAGGGCGGGGCCGAGCGCGACGCGTCCCGCGTCGCCGCCGACCCGGACCACGCTGACGCCCCTGCGCTCGAGCGCACGACGACGCGCGCCGTCCGCGGCGCAGGTCAGCACCAGCACCGGTGTGCGCGGCGAGGCCGTCCGCGCGAGCCGCGAGGCCTCGGGCAGCCTCAGGCGGGAGTCGAGGACGACGCGCGTGAAGGGCCTGCGCAGCCGCGGCGAGGGCAGCAGCAGCGGGTCGTCGGCGAGCGCGGTGCCGACGCCCACGAGCACGGCGTCGTGCAGCCGGCGCAACCAGCGGGCCTGCGCGCGCTGCGCTGGGCTCGTGATCCAGCGCGAGTGACCCGAGGCGGTCGCGATGCGGCCGTCGAGCGTGATCGCCGCCTTCAACAGCACGAAGGGCCGGGGCAGCCGCGCCGCGCCGAGGAAGCGCTCGTTCAGGCGCGCCGCCTCGGCCGCCAGCACCCCGGTCACGACCTCGACGCCGGCGCGGCGCAGCAGCGCGAGGCCGCGCCCGGCGACGGCCGGAAAGGGGTCTCGCGTCGCCACCACCACGCGCGCGACGCCGCTGTCGCGCACGAGGGGCGCGCAGGGCGGCGTGCGGCCCGCGTGGGCGCACGGCTCGAGCGTGACGTAGAGGGTCGCGCCCCGCGCCCGCCCCGCGGCCGCGCGCAGGGCCAGGACCTCGGCGTGCGGCCCGCCGGCGCGCCCGTGCCAGCCCTCGCCCAGCACCCGTCCGCCCCGCGCGACCACGCAGCCGACCACGGGGTTCGGGTTCGTCTCGCCCAGGCCCCGGGCGGCGAGCTCCAGGGCCCGCGCCATCAGCGCCCGGTCGCGGCTCGCCACCGGCTACTCGCCCACGAGCGAGGCGGCGAAGGCGGCGGCGTCGAACGGCAGCAGGTCGTCCGCCTGCTCGCCGACGCCCACGTAGCGGATCGGCACGCCGAGCTCGCGCACGACCGCGACCGCGATCCCGCCCTTGGCGGTGCCGTCGAGCTTGGTCAGCACGAGGCCGCTGACGCCGCCCGCCTTGGCGAACTCGCGGCCCTGGGCGAGGCCGTTCGCGCCCACGGTGGCGTCGAGCACGAGCAGCGTCTCGTGCGGCGCCCCGGGCACCTCGCGCGCGGCGACACGGGCCATCTTGGCGAGCTCGGCCATCAGGTTCGATTTGGTGTGCAGCCGGCCCGCGGTGTCGACGAGCACCGCGTCCGTACCCCGCGCCAGCGCGGCCCGCAGGGCGTCGGTCAGGACCGAGGACGGGTCTGCCCCCTCCGCGCCGCGGTGGAAGGCGGCGCCGGCGCGCCCCGCCCAGACCTCGAGTTGCTCCGCGGCCGCCGCGCGGAAGGTGTCGGCGGCGCACAGCAGCACCGAGCGGCCCTCGGCCCGCCAGGCGGCCGCGAGCTTGCCGATGGTGGTCGTCTTGCCCGCGCCGTTGACGCCGACCACGAACACGACCCAGGGCCGGGCCGAGAACGGCACCGTCCCGGCGGGTCGCTCGAGGGCGCGGCGCAGCTCGCCCGCGAGGGCCTCGCGCATGGCCGACAGGCCGCCCGGCGCGATCTCGCCCGAGCGGGCGCGCAGCACGTCCATGGCCTGCGCGACCGCCGGCAGGCCCATGTCCGCCGCGAGCAGCGCCTCCTCGACCGCCTCGAGCGCCGACTCGTCGAGCGGCCGCCGGCCGCGTACGAGGTCCTCGATCGGCGTCTGGAGGACCTCGCGCGTGCGGCTCAGCCCGCCGCGCAGCCTGTCGAGAAGCCCCACCCTAGATCTCCTCGTCGAGCTCGCGCCGCGCGTCCTCGCAGTGCCGCTGCGCCAGCGCCACGAGGCTCGTCGGTCCGACGGACAGCACGAGGTAGTAGCCGTCCCGCAGCGTCGAGAGGATGATGGCCCCGCCGCCGTAGCGCCAGGCCAGGGTGCGCACCGAGCCGGTGCCGAAGCGCCCGGCCGTGCGCATCGCCATGCTGAGGGCGATGCCCTGGTACGCCCCGATCAGCCGGTGCCGCTCGTCGAGGTCGCCCGCGCCGACGACCACCTCGCCCTGCGCGTCGAGCAGCAGCGCGGTGCGCGAGCCGGGCACGCGCGCGAGCAGCGCTTCCAGGATCCGCCTGTAGGGCACCGCGCGCCTACTTCGGGAGCGACTTCAACTGCTCGGCCGCGGCGCGCCCGACCTGCCCGGCGGGGTCGGCCTTGACCGCCTCCTCGAGGCGGGTACGCGCCTCGGCGAAGCGGCCGACCTTGAAGTAGGCGCGGCCGAGGTAGAGCAGCATCCCCGCGTCGCCCGGGGTCTCGCGGACCCCGGCCTCGAGCTGGGCAACGGCCTCTTCGGGGCGGCCGGTCTCGAGCAGCGTCTCCGCCAGCAGCATGTAGGGCGCGGCGTAGGCCTTGTTGCGGCTCACGCTGGTGCGGAACCAGCTGATCGCGTCGGTGTAGTTCTTCTCCTCGAGGTACACCCGCCCGAGGTTGTAGGCGGAGATCTCCGGGGCCGGGTTCATGGCGTCGCTGAACGCCGCGAGGAACTCCTTCTTGCCGCCCTCGCGGTCGCCGGAGCCGACGAGCGCGGCGCCGAGGTCGTTGCGCACGTCGACGTAGTAGGGGTTGATCTCGAGCGCCTTGCGGAAGCAGGCGATGGCGTCCCTCCACTCGCCGGAGGGCGACGCGTCGGGGCTGGCCGAGCGGCGTGCCGAGGCCTTGGCGGCGTAGGCGAGGCCGAGGCCCTTCTGGAAGTAGGGGTTCTTCGGGTCCTCCTGCACCGCCTTCTTGAACTCCTCGAGCGCGAGCTCGGCGCGGCCCTCGCGCAGGTGCATGACGCCCGTAGAGAAGCGCATCTCGGCGGAGGGCGGGCTCTGGGCGAGCGCCGGACCGGCCAGGGCGAGCGCCAGAACGGGGACGGCCAGGGTTCGTGTCGCGGTCATCATGGTCATCACACCGAGGCCGGCGGCTGGCTCGCGGGAGCCGCTGCCGCCGGCGGAGAGACCTCGCCCATCAGGGCGTCGAGGTCGAAGTGGCGCGAGGCCACCGAGGCCCGGCGGGCCTTGGCGGGGCTGACGTCGCCGGTCAGGAACGCGCGCTCGAAGGCGTCGACGCAGCCCGGGTCGAACTTCTTGCCGGCCAGGAACCTCAGGCGCGCCACCGAGGCCTCGAAGGTCATCGCCTTCGAGTAGGGCCGGTCGGTGGTCATCGCGTCGAAGGCGTCGGCCACGCTGACGATCCGCCCGAACAGCGGGATCTGCTCGGCCCGCAGGCCCCGCGGGTAGCCGCTGCCGTCCACGTTCTCGTGGTGCATCAGCCCGTCGCCGGCCTTCTCCTTGAGCAGCGGCACCGCGTCGAGGATGTGCTCCCCCTTGGTCGGGTGCTGCTTCATGATCTCGTACTCCTCGTCGGTCAGGGCCGCGGCCTTGCGCAGGATCTTGTCCTCGATCCCGATCTTCCCGACGTCGTGGATGATGCCCGAGAGGTGCACCCGCTCCACCTCCTCGGGGCTCATCCCGAGGTGCTTCGCGATGCAGGCCGAGTAGTACGCCACGCGCTCCGAGTGGCCGCGCGTGTACGGGTCCTTCTCGTCGATCGCGTTGGCGAGCATGCGGATGGAGCCCATGAACAGCTCCTTGTTCTCCTCGGCCCGGCGCTGGATCTCCTCGATCGCCTTCTGGATCTCCTCGCCCATCTGGTTGAAGGCGTCCGCCAGGAAGCCGACCTCGTTGTCGCTGCGCACGGCCACGCGCGTGCCGTAGTCGCCCCCGGCCAGGCGCCGCGCGCCCTCGGCCAGCTGCTGCACCGGGCGCGAGATCTGCCCGGCGAACACCGAGCCGAGCACCACCGCGAGCGCGGTGACCAGCGCGACCAGCGCGAGGGCGTTGTTGCGCAGCTCGATGGAGGTGATGTAGGCGCGGTCGATGTCGACCTGGACCACGACGCCCCAGCCCGAGTCGTCCGGCACCCGCATGTAGGTGCCGAGCATGTGGCGCACGGCGCCGTCCGGGGCGGGCAGGTCGAAGCGGATCGTGCCGAAGCCGCCGCTGCGGCGCGCGCCGACCGCCTGGCCGGTCGCCACCGCCGACTGCTCGAGCAGGATGGTGACGATCTCGATCCTCGACAGGTCCTCGGACAGCGGCCGGTTGGTGTCCGAGTGCGCGATCGTGCGCCCGCGGTTGTCGATGACGTAGACCTCGAAGATGCCGCCGCCCGTCTTCTCGGTGATGCCGCGGATCGGCTGCAGGCTCGCCACCGCCAGCACCACCCCGACCACCTTGCCGCCCGCGAGCACGGGCTGGCCCAGCACCACCAGCGGCTCCTGGATCGAGGCGGCGATGATCGGCACCGAGATCATCGGCGTGCCGTGCTGCCCGCGCAGGAAGGCCTCCTGCAGCTGCTCGACCAGGCGCTCGTCCTGCAGCGCCAGGCCCGACTGCGGGCCGCGCCCCGAGGGGTCGACGACGCTGACGAAGACGAGGTTCGCCCGCCCCTGCGGCGAGTCCTTGAGGTAGGCCTCGAGGGCCTTGTCCTCGCGGATGCGGTCGAGCCGCGCGGAGAAGGCGCCGGCGCCGGCGTCGATCTCCAGCGTGCGCGCGATCGCCTCGACCTGCTTGCGCAGGCTGTCGACGTAGATCGCGACCTGCGTCGAGATCAACCGCGCCTTGTCGAGCTGCCACTCCTTCTGGTAGGACTCGATGCTCTCGCGGCTGGTCGAGACCAGGCGGTAGGAGGTCCAGACCAGCGGCACCACGCCGACCGCGAACAGCAGCGCCAGGATCGAGAACAGGATGCGGCCCCGGCGGTGCCGGGGGGCGGGACCCGCCATCGCCTCAGGCCCCCGCCGACGCCGGCGGCGTCGTGGGGGGCGCCGGGTCCGGTTCGGCGGTGTCGGCCACCTGGTAGACCAGCACCTCGAGCTCCTTGCCCTTCAGGCTGAAGGTGCCGAGCGAACGGCAGTCGAACAGGCCCTCGACCATCTTGAAGGTGTTCTCGCCGATCACGACCATGCCCGGCTTGGCGACGCCGCTCTCGAGCCGGCTCGCGGTGTTCACGGTGTCGCCGAGCACCGTGTACTCCCGCTTGTTCATGCTGCCGATCTCGCCCGCGACCGCCTTGCCGGAGTTGATGCCGATACGGATGCGCAGGTGCGGCCCCTCCTTGCGCTCGGCGTTCCACTCGGAGAGGCGCTCCTGCATCTCGAGCGCGGTGCGGATCGCGCGCTCGGCGTGGTCGGGCATGTCGAGCGGCGCGCCGAAGACGGCCATGATCGCGTCGCCGATGAACTTGTCGAGCGTGCCCTCGTACTTGAAGATCACGTCCGTCATCCGCGACAGGTAGTCGTTGAGCACCAGCGCGACGACGTTCGGGCTGAGCTTCTCGGACATCGAGGTGAAGCCGACGATGTCGGCGAACAGCACGCTCACCTCGCGCACCTCGGGGGCGCCAAGCTCGGCGCCCTGCGCGTCCGAGGCAGCCAGGATCCGGCTCGCGACCTGCGGCGAGAGGAAGCGGCCGAGCCGCTCCCGCTTCTTCTCCTCGGCCACGATCTTCTGGTTCAGCCGCGCGCGCTCGACGGCCACGGCCGCGTAGTTGGCGAGCGCCGTCAGCAGGTCGAGGTCGTTCACCGTGAAGCAGTTCGTCAGCATCGGCGAGTCCACGTGGATGATGCCGATCACCTCGTCCTTGAGCCACAGGGGCGCGCACATCGCGCTGCGGATGCCGTGGAAGCGGATCGAGTCCCCCGCCCCGAAGCGCGGGTCGACCATCGCGTCGGAGGTGAGGATCGAGACGCGGTCGTGCATGACGCGGTCCGCGATCGTCTTCGAGACCGTGATCTTCGCCTCGCCGGCGCCGGGGCTGCGGTGCTTCACCACCATCGGCACGAGCTTGCCGAGTTCCGCGCCCTCCGTCTCCTCGAGCATGAGGAAGCCGCGGTCGGCCGGCATGTGCTCGAAGACGATGTCCATGACCTGGTGCAGCACCTCCTCGACGGGCCGCACCGCGATCAGCGTCTCCGCGACCTTGGTCAGCACCTTGAGGATGCGGTTGGACTTCTCGATCTCCTGGACGTCGGCCGGCTTGCGGTCGTCCACCGGCGCGGCGACCGCCGCCGCCCCGGTGAGCAGCCTCGACAGCTCGCCCACCGAGCGGATGATCGTGCCCGCTTCCTCGGAGAGCGGCTTCGCCTCGTCGAGCACCACCTTGCTCTCGAGGGCCTTGCTGAAGGTGATCTCGAACTTGCCGAGCAGGATGCGGTCGCCGTCGCGCAGCGGCGCCTCGACCACCTGGACGCCGTTCACCTGCGTGCCGTTCTTCGACTTCAGGTCGAGGATGCGGCAGACCCCGTCCTCGCCCACCACGACCTTGGCGTGGTTGCGCGAGATGCCGAAGTCGCGCAGCACGATCTGGCAGTCGGGCGAGCGGCCGATCACGACTTCGCCGGAGGCGAAGGTAAAGGTCAGCGGGCTGTCGCCGTCCTGGTAGATGAGCCGGTACATCGCTCCCCGCGGGGGATTCCCCGTCCCCCTAAAGCTAGCGGCCTGAAGAGTCTACTCTCTTTTGAGGCTCCGCAGCATCAGCTCGTCCAGCGCCTCGCGCGCGGGCTTGCCCTCGTGCAGCACCGCCCGCATCTGGCGCGCGATCGGCATCTCGATGCCGCGTCGCTCCGCCAGCGCGCAGGCGGCGAGCGTCGTGCGCACGCCCTCCGGGTGCATCCCCGCGCTCGCCTCGGCGAGCGGCAGGCCCTGGCCCAGCCGCGCCCCGACCGTGCGGTTGCGGGAGAGCCCGCCGGTGCAGGTCAGCACCAGGTCCCCGAGCCCGGCGAGGCCGGCCAGCGTGTCCGGCCGGGCGCCCTCGGCCACCGCGAGGCGCGTGACCTCGGCGAGCCCTCGGGTGATCAGGGCCGCCACGGTGTTGTGACCGTAGCCGAGGCCGTCGATGATGCCCGCCGCGATCGCGATCACGTTCTTCAGCGCCCCGGCGAGCTCGACGCCGACCACGTCCTCGCTCGAGTAGACGCGGAAACTGCGGGTCGCGAGCGGCCGCTGCACGGCCTCGGCCACGTCGTGGTCGCCGGAGGCGACGACCACGGCCGTGGGCAGCGCGCGCGCCACCTCGGCGGCGAACGAGGGCCCCGAGAGCACTGCCGACGGGTGGCCGGGGGCCTCTGCCGCGGCCACCTGGCTCATCCGCTGCAGCGTGTCGATCTCGAGCCCCTTGGTGGCCGAGACCAGGATCGCGCCCGCCGGCGCGAGCAGCGGGAGCTGGCGGTAGATCGCCCGGCAGAACTCGGAGGGCACCACCACCAGCACCGCCTCGGCGTCAGCCACCGCCTCGTCGAGGCGCGGCGTCGCCCGCAGGCCGGCCGGCAGCGGGACGCCCGGCAGGTAGAGTGCGTTCTCCAGGCGCTCGTTGACGGCCTGCGCGACCTCGGGCTCGCGCACCCAGAGCCGCACCGGCAGGCCCGCGCGGGCGCAGTGGGCGGCGAGCGCCGTCCCCCAGGCCCCGCCACCGACGACGCTGATCCTCATGGCGTCACTCCTTCGGCTGCCCCAGGCGACGCTCGCTGCCCCCGAGGATGCGCCGGAGGTTCGAGCGGTGCCGGAAGACGACGAGCGCGGCCGTGCAGGCGGCCGCCAGCGCGACCGGGCCCGCCCCGTCGCGGAAAAAGACGAGCCCGGCGAGCGCCACCGCGCCGGCGACCGAGCCGAGCGAGACGAACCGGCTCAGCCCGGCGACGACGCCGAAGGTCGCGGCCGCCGCGAGCGCGGCCCAGGGGGCGAGCGGCACGAACGCGCCGAGGCCGGTGGCGACGCCCTTGCCGCCCTCGAAACGCAGCCACACGGGGTACATGTGCCCGACGACCGCCGCCACGGCGGCCGCGGCAGGCAGCCACGCCTCGTCTGGCGCCACCCGGGCCGCGACGACCGCGGCCAGCGCCCCCTTGCCGGCGTCGAGCAGGAACGCGAGCACCCCGGCCGGCCGGCCCGCGCTGCGCAGCACGTTCGTCGCGCCCACGTTGCCGCTGCCGACCCGGCGCACGTCGCGCACCCCGAAGGCCCTCGCCACCAGGAAGCTGAACGGCACGGAGCCGATCAGGTACGCGAGGGCGACGAGCGCGGCCGGGGTCATCGTGGCGCGAGTATAGCCGGCGGCTCAGGCGCTCCCCATCGGGAAGCGCGCGAGCGGCGTGTACGTCGCGCCCTCGGGACGCGTCCGGCTGCGGAACAGCACGAGGCTGTCGAGCCGGGCGACGCCGAGCTCCACCGGGGGCAGCGCGGGCCTGGCCGCGCGGGAACGCCAGCGGCCGAGCGTGAGGTGGGGCCGGAAGGGACGCGCCTCGGCGTCGAAGCCCGCGGCGCGGGCCGCGCTCTCGCAGGCGCGTTGCAGCTCCAGGACCGGCGGCGGCAGCTCGAGGCCGACCCAGAGGACGCGCGGGCTGCCGCTCTCGGGGAAGCAGCCCAGCCCGGCGGCGCGCGCCGCGACGGGCGGGCAGGCGGCGGCGGCCGCGGCGAGCGCGGGGACGAGGGCCTCGATCTGCGCCGGGGTCGCCTCGCCCAGGAAGCGCAGCGTGAGGTGGACGGCGTCGGGCCGCACCAGCTTCACGTCCCCGAGCCGCGGCCGCAGCCGTGCCTGCAGCTCGCCGAGCGCCGCGCGCAGCGTCGGCTCGAGCTCGAGCGCGACGAAGGCGCGGACCGTCTCGCC
>JBGASI010000450.1:0-4167 GCA_044229815.1 Vicinamibacteria bacterium
CGCGGGCGCCGCCGAGTACGCCGAGGCCCGGCGTCTGCTCCACGGGGGAGACCTGCCGGCGGCGATCGCCCGGTTCGCGGACGCGGTGCGAGCCGACCCGCAGAACGCCGACTACCAGGTGGCCTACGGTATCGCGCTGTGGCGCAGCGGGGACGCCGACGGCGCGATCGCCGCGCACGCGCAGGCGGCCCGCCTCGACCCGCTCCAGCAAGTGCAGTACGCGCGCACCCTGGACATCGCGGGCCGCTCGGCCGAGGCTGCCGCCCAGTACGAGGTCCTCCTGGCGAAGAACCCCGCTGCCGCGATGGTGCGCGAAGATCTCGGCCGGCTGCTCTTCCGCACGGGCAACTACGCGAGGGCCGCGACGCTCCTCGAAAAGGCGGTCGAGGCGCGGCCGGACGATCCCGTGCTGCAGCAGGAGTTCGCCTACTCGGTCGAGCAGACGGGCGACCGCGCACAGGCCGCCAGCGCCTACCAGCAGGTGCTCGCGAAGGCCCCTCAGGCCGTGATCACGAGGGGCCTGCTCGCGGACAACCTCGTCGAGCAGGGCCGCAAGGACGAGGCGGTGGCGCTCCTCAAGGACGGCCTGCGGCTGACGCCGGGCGCGCCGCTGCTGCAGCGCCAGATGGGCAGCGTGCTCGAGCGCTCCGGCCAACGCGCTGCCGCCGCGGTGGCTTACCGCGAGTACGCGCGCCTGGCCCCGAACGCCCAGGACGCCCGGGAACTGGTGGAGCGGGCGACCCGGCTCGAGGCCGCCGAGGCGAAGCCATGAAGCGCCTGGCCGTGCCGGCGGTGCTTTGCGCGCTCGTGCTCGCGCTCCCTGCCTGGACCGGCGCCCAGGGGCTCGGCGCCGTGGCAGCGCGCGAGAAATCGAAGCGCAGCGCCGCCGGGGCGAAGCCGGGGGCGAGGTCTTTCGACAACGCCGACCTCGACAAGGGCCGGCCACCCGGCACGACCGCGGGCGGCGGGGAGGGCGCGTCGGGAACCCAGTCTGGCGCGGCGGGCGAGACCGGCTCGAGCGCGGCCAGCGAGCCCGAGCCGGACCGCAACGCCCAGGAGAAGCCGCTGCTCGACGCCATCAGCGCCGCGCAGGAGGGCGTCGCGGCCGTCGAGGCGCGCATCCGCGAGCTGAGCGACAAGCTGAACCCCATGAGCATCACGTACATCTACGGATCCGCCCAGAGCGGCGACGCCGCCGGCGAGGAGGCTCGCACGCGCCAGGAGCTGAGCGAGGCGCAGACCGACCTGCTGCAGGCGCGGCAGGCGTTGGCTGTGGCCCAGGAGGCGCTGCGCGAGGCCCGTCGCGGGGGCGGCGGCCTCTCGCGCGAACAGCGCTGAGCCGACCGCCGTCCCGAGCCCCGTGGCCGACATCCTGATCGTCGAGGACAAGGAGTCGCTCCGCACCATGCTGCGGAAGACGCTGGAGTCCCGAGGCTATACGGTCGACGAGGCAGCCGACGCCTACGAGGCGCGGCGTCGCCTCTCCTCGCTGCGCTACCTGGTCGTGCTCAGCGACCTCAAGCTGCCGGCCGGCAGCGGCTTCGACGTGCTGCAGGCCGCCCGCGAGTCCGACCCCGAGACGCCGGTGCTGGTGATGACGGCCTTCGGCACCGTCGAGCAGGCCGTGCGCGCCATGAAGGAGGGCGCCGCCGACTTCCTGACGAAGCCGGTCGACACCGACCACCTGCTGCTGCTGCTCGACCGGGCGGTGGAGCAGCGCCGGCTGCGCACCGAGCTCGTCCTGCTGAAGGAGGACCAGCAGCGCCGCTTCGGCCTGCCGAAGGTGCTGGGCGAGGACCCCGGGCTCAAGGCCGCCCTGCTCGAACTCCAGCGCGCCGCCGCGACCGACACGACGGTGCTGCTGCTCGGGGAGAGCGGGACAGGCAAGGAGCTGATGAGCCGCGGGCTGCACCAGCTCTCGCCGCGGGCCAAGGGGCCGTTCGTCGCCATCAACTGCGCGGCGATCCCGGAGGCCCTGCTCGAGAACGAGCTGTTCGGGCACGAGAAGGGCGCCTTCACCGGGGCCGGGGGCCGCAAGATCGGCAAGGCGGAGGTCGCGCACCGCGGCACGCTGTTCCTCGACGAGATCGGCGACATGCCGCTGACGCTGCAGGGCAAGATCCTGCGCCTCGTGCAGGAGAAGCAGTTCGAGCGCGTGGGCGGCCTGCAGACGCTGAGCGTCGACGTGCGCGTCGTCGCGGCCACCAACCGCGACCTGCGGGCGCTCGTCGAGCAGAAGCTGTTCCGCGAGGACCTCTACTTCCGCCTCTCGGTGCTGCCGATCGAGATCCCGCCGCTGCGCCGCCGCCGGCGCGACATCCCGCTGCTCGCCGAGGCGTTCCTCAAGCAGCTTGGGCGCGAGCTGGGCCGGCGCGAGCTGCGGCTCTCGGAAGAGTCGAAGCAGGCGCTGCTCGAGCACGCCTGGCCCGGCAACGTGCGCGAGCTGCAGAACTGCCTGGAGCGCGCGGCCATCCTGTGCGACGGTCCGCTGCTCCGGCCCGAGCACCTGCGGCTCGACGCGCAGCTGCGGCCGGGGCCGACGCTGGGCGACGTGCTCGACCTGTCGGGCCCGCTGGCCGAGGTCTCCGCGCGCGCGCAGCAGCGCGCCGAGGAGGAGGCGATCGCTCTGGCGCTGCGCGAGTGCGACGACGACCGCGCCGCGGCCGCCGCGCGCCTGGGGATCAGCGTCTCGACGCTCGGGCGCCGGCTGCGGGCCGAGCCGGGAGACGGCGGGCGTTGAGCCGGCTCGCGGGGCGACTGCTGCGGACGCCCGGCGCGTGGCCCCTGCAACTGCTGCTCGCCGCTCTCGTCCTGCCGCGCGCCACGTTCCTGGGCGAGGCCCTGTTCGACCGCGACCTGCACGCCGACTGGTACCCGCGCGCGGCCGTGCTCGCCCGCACGGTGCTGCAGGGGCTGGCCCCGCTGTGGGACCTGTCGATCGGCTTCGGCCAGCCGCTGCTCGGCGACCCGAGCGCGCAGGCCCTCTACCCGACGACCTGGCTCCTGCTGCTGCTGCCGCCCGCGGCCGTCTACACGATCTTCGCCGTGGCGCACCTCGCCCTCTCGGGGGCCGGCGTCGCCTGTCTCGCGCGGGCCGGCGGGCTGCGCCGCCACGAGGCCGCGCTGGCCGGCGCCGCCTGGTTGCTCTGCGGCCCGTTCGTCTCGCTCGTGAACCTCTGGCACCACTTTGCGGGCGCGGCCTGGATCCCGTGGGTCGCGCTGGCGGTACAGCGCGTGGTGCGCCGGCCCTCGGCCCACTCGGCGGCCTGGCTGGCGCTGTGCCTCGGCCTGCAGGTGCTGGCGGGCTCCGCGGACATGCTGCTGCTGACGGCGGGGCTCGCCGCGGTCTGGCTCGTCGCGCTGGGCGCCTGGCCGCGCCGGGGCCGCCTGGCCCGCGCCGCGGCGGCAGGCGTCGCCGGCGTCGCGCTCGCCGCGGCGCTCTCCGCGGCACAGTGGCTGCCGGCGCTCGAGCTGGCCGCGCGGGGCTCGCGGACGGAGCTGAGCGAGGGGCAGGTTCAGCGCTGGTCGGTCCCGCCCGCCGGCCTCCTGCGGACGATCGTGCCGCTCGATGCCAGCGGGCGCCTGGCGTTTTCCGGCCGCGCCCGCCGGGCGCTCTTCGACTCGGACCGCCAGCCCTTCCTCTACTCGCTGTTCGCCGGCAGCGTGGCCGCCGCGCTCGCTTGCGGCGCGCTCGCCTGCCGGCGGCGCAGGCGCGCGGCCCGCGTGCTGGCGCTGGCCGCGGTGCTGGCCGCGCTCGTCGCGCTCGGCGGCCACACGCCCGTCCACGGGCTCGCGCTGCGCCTGGTGCCCGGCGCCTCGCACCTGCGGTATCCGTCGAAGGTGATGGTGGCCTTCGGCTTCTGCGTGGCCCTTCTCGCCAGCCTGGGCCTGGCCGCGGTTCGCCGCGACCCCGCGGCGAGGCGTGTCGCGGGCGTGGCGGCGGCGGTGCTGGCGGCGGTCTTCCTGGCGGCGTCGCCGTGGTTCGGTCCCGCGGTGCGGCTCGCCGTCGACTGGGGCCTGCTGGCGGCCCGCAAGGGAGTCGAGGGCGACGCCCTGCCCTCGGCGCTGAGGCTGCTCGGGCACGCGGTCCTCGCCTGCGTCGCGGCCGCGCTGCTGCTGCGCCTGCGCGCGGGCGATCGCCCGGCAGGGCGCGCGGCCGCGCTGGCC
>JBGASI010000017.1:0-18939 GCA_044229815.1 Vicinamibacteria bacterium
GGTGGCCTGCGACAGCGTCTGCACGGCCAGCCAGTCGCCGTAGCGGTCCACCACGAGCGACGGCAGCAGGTCACCCTCGCCGTGCACCACCCGGAACGCCTCCGCGCCCGCCGCCACCGTCTCGCGCCAGCGCAGCGCCTGGGCGATGCGGGCCCGCCAGAAGTCCTCGGGCAGCGTCTCGCCCCGCTCGATCATGCGCAGGCGGATCTCCGAGCGGGAGGACCAGAACGCGAAGCCGAGCGGCTCGCCGCGCGAGGTCGCGACGCGCACGATCGCGCCGGGGCTCGCGCCGCCGTCCTTCTGCACGTCCGAACGGAACACCCAGGGGTGGCCGCGCTCGATGCGCGCGGCCCCCCGGCGGCTGACGACGACCGGCCCTTCGATCTGCACTCTCGTCTCCTCGCTGGCGGGCGCCGTCGCCGCTCCGACCGCACAGCATAGCGCGGGGAGATGCCGGGGCGGGGGGCGCTCCCGTCCTACTCCTCGCCCTCCGGCCCGAGGTGCACCCGCCGCTGCAGGCCCGGGAAGCGCTCGGCCGCCGCGGGCTCGGGCGCCAGCAGCGAGACCACGATCCCGACGGCGAACGCGAGCGGGATCGAAACGAGGCCGGGGTTCTTGAGCGGGAAGGGCGCCGTGGCGTGGTGCAGCAGGGAGACCTGGATCGTGGGCGAGAGGTAGATGAGCGCGAGCGAGGACGCGGTGCCCGCCAGCATGCTGGCCTGCGCGCCGCGCGTCGTGAACGGGCCCCAGAACACGGAGAGCACGAGCGCCGGGAAGTTGGCGCTCGCGGCGATCGCGAAGGCGAGGCCCACCATGTAGGCCACGTTCTCGCCCTTGAACGCGACGCCGAGCACGATCGCGACGACGCCGCCGAGCACGGTCGCCACGCGGGCGACCAGGAACTGCTCGCGCTCCGGCGCCGCGCCCTTGCGCACGACGTTCACCCACAGGTCGTGCGAGAGGGCGGCCGCGCCCGAAAGCGTGAGCCCGGCCACCACGGCCAGGATCGTCGCGAAGGCGACCGCGGCGATGAAGCCGAGGAAGCCGGTGCCGCCCACCACCTCCGCCAGCAGGGGCGCCGCCATGTTGCCGCCCTTGTCCACGGCCCGGATCGCGTCCTGCCCCACGATCACCATCGCGCCGAAGCCGAGCACGAACGTCAGCAGGTAGAAGAAGCCGATGATGCCGGTGGCGTAGGTCACGGAGGTGCGCGCGGTGCGCGCGTCGGGCACCGTGTAGAAGCGCATCAGGATGTGCGGCAGCCCGGCGGTGCCCAGCATCAGCGCGAGGCCGAGCGACAGCGCGTCGAGCGGGTCGGAGACGAGCTGGCCCGGGGCCAGCACGGAGGCGCCGTAGCGGTCCGCCGCCGCGGCGAACAGCGCGAGCGGGTTGCCGCCGAAGCGGGCCAGCACCAGCGCCGCCAGCAGGAAGGCGCCCGCCAGCAGCAGCACGGCCTTCACGATCTGGACCCAGGTCGTGGCCAGCATGCCGCCGAAGAGCACGTAGGCCATCATCACCGCGCCCACGATCACGACCGCCGTCTCGTAGGGGATCCCGAACAGCAGCTTGACCAGGTTGCCGGCGCCCACCATCTGCGCGATCAGGTAGAAGGTGACCACCGCCAGCGTGCCGAGCGCCGCCGCGATCCGCACCGGCGCCTGGCGCAGCCGGTACGCCACCACGTCGGCGAAGGTGTAGCGGCCGAGGTTGCGCAGCGGCTCGGCGATCAGGAACATCACGATCGGCCAGCCCACCAGGAAGCCGATCGAGTAGATGAGCCCGTCGAAGCCGGACAGGGAGACGAGCCCGGCGATGCCGAGGAAGCTGGCCGCGCTCATGTAGTCGCCCGCCAGCGCCAGGCCGTTCTGCAGGCCGGTCACGCTGCGGCCGGCGGCGTAGAAGTGCTCGGTCGAGCGCGTGCGCCGGGCCGCCCACCAGGTGATGGCGAGCGTCACCGAGACGAAACCGAAGAACCAGAGGATCGCGACGAGGTTCGGCTGGCCGAGGCTCGTCGTCATCGTGGCGCCTCGCCCGGCTTTGCCGGCGCGCGCAGCTCGGCGACCGTGCGGTCGTAGTGGCCGTTCGCCCAGCGCACGTAGACGACGATCAGCACCCAGGCCGAGACGATCACCAGCGCGCCGAGCAGGGTGCCGAGGCTGAGCCCGCGCGCAACCTCGGTGCCGAGCAGCGGCTTGGCCCAGGCCACGAGCAGGATGAAGCCGAAGTAGATCGCCATCATCGCGCCCGTCAGCGTCAGGGCCAGGCGCCATTGCGCCCGCGCCAGGGCCTCGAGGGCCTGCTGCTTCCCGCTCATGCGCACCCCATTCCCGGAAAAGGTGCGCGTACGCTACCGGTCCTCCGGTCCGAGGTCAACCGCCGCCCGGCGGCCGCCGGGGCCCGCGGTATACTCGCGCCACGCGCGGTCCCGCGCGATCCAGAAGGTCCCATGCCCGAAACGATCGTCATCGGATCCGACCACGCCGGCTTCGAGCTCAAGCAGGAGGTGAAGCTGCGCCTCGAGCAGAAGGGCTTCGCGGTCGAGGACGTCGGCACGCACTCGGGCGAGCCGGTCGACTACCCCGAGATCGCCCACGCCGTCGCCACGGCGGTCGGCAGCGGCCGCGTCGCGCGCGGGGTCGTCGTCTGCGGCACCGGCCTCGGCGTCTCGATGGCGGCCAACCGGCACGCCGGCGTGCGCGCGGCGCTCGCCTACGACGAGAACACCGCGCGGCTGTCGCGCGAGCACAACGACGCCAACGTGCTGGCGCTCGGCGGCCGCAGCCTCGACCACGCCCTGGCGGGGCGGATCCTGGACGTCTGGCTCGAGACGCCGTTCGCCGGGGGGCGCCACGCGCGCCGTGTAGCGATGATCGAGCCGGCGACGCCCGGCGCAGAAAGGTGAGCATGGAGAACCTGGCCCGGACCGACCCCGAGATCGCGCAGGCCGTCCGCAGCGAGACGCAGCGGCAGGGCCGCCAGCTCGAGATGATCGCCTCGGAGAACTTCGTCTCCGAGGCGGTGCTCGAGGCGCTCGGCTCGGTGCTGACCAACAAGTACGCCGAGGGTTACCCGGGACGGCGCTACTACGGGGGCTGCGAGTTCGTCGACGTCGCCGAGACGCTGGCGATCGGGCGCGCGAAGCAGCTCTTCGGCGCCGACCACGCCAACGTGCAGCCGCACTCCGGGGCGCAGGCCAACACCTCCGTCTACCTCGCCGCGCTCAAGCCGGGCGACACGCTGCTCGGCATGAACCTCTCGCACGGCGGCCACCTCACGCACGGCCACCCGCTCAACTTCTCCGGCAAGTACTTCAACGTCGTCGCCTACGGCGTGCGCCAGGAGGACGAGCGGATCGACTACGACGCGCTCTCCGCTCTCGCGCAGGAGCACCGGCCGAAGCTGATCGTGGTGGGGGCCTCGGCCTACCCGCGCGCGATCGACTTCACGGCGGTGCGGCGGGCGGCCGACGCCGCGGGCGCGCTGGTGATGGCCGACATCGCCCACATCGCCGGGCTCGTGGCCGCGGGCCTGCACCCGAGCCCGGTCCCGCACTGCGAGTTCGTGACCACCACCACCCACAAGACGCTGCGCGGCCCGCGCGGCGGCCTCATCCTGTGCAAGGAGGCGTGGGCGAAGGAGATCGACAAGGCGCTGTTCCCGGGCGTCCAGGGCGGGCCGCTGATGCACGTGGTGGCCGCGAAGGCGGTCGCCTTCAAGGAAGCGCTCACCCCCGAGTGGAAGGCCTACCAGCGGCAGGTCGTGGCGAACGCGGCGGCGCTGGCGGCCGCGCTGCAGGGCGAGGGCTGGCGGCTCGTCTCGGGCGGCACCGACAACCACCTGATCCTGGTCGACGTGTTCGCCAAGGGCATCACCGGCAAGGTGGCCGAGAAGGCGCTCGACCGCGCCGGCATCACCGCCAACAAGAACACGATCCCCTTCGACGCCAACTCGCCGATGGTGGCCTCGGGCATCCGGCTCGGCACGCCCGCGCTCACCACGCGCGGCATGAAGGAGGCCGAGATGCAGCAGGTGGCGCGGCTCGTCTCGCGCGCCCTGCACGCCGTCGAGAACGAGACCGAGCTCGCCGAGGTGAAGCGGCAGGTGCACGCGCTGTGCGACGGCTTCCCGCTCTACGCGCGGCGCCTCGCCGCCTACGACGAGGCGCTGGCGCGGGCCTGAGCCGGCGGCCGAGGTCCCCGCAATGAAGCTCTGCCACCTCTACATCAACGAGCCGGACCAGTTCTTCGACCAGGGCCTCAAGGCCGAGGCCGAGCACGTCGCCGCCGAGCTGGGCCGCGCGGGGTTCGCGCTGCGCGTGGAGCTGCGCTACGGCCGCGGCGACGGGCGGCGGCAGCAGGGCCAGATCGACGAGGACCGTCGCAGCGCCCGGCCGCCCGACCTGTACGTCATCATCCCGGTCGACCAGGACGCGGTCTACGCGCTGCTCACGCAGATCCTCGGCGCGCAGCCCGACGCGACGTGTGTCTTCCTGCACCAGCCGCTCGCGGCGGCGCTGCGCCTCGAGCGGCAGGCCTTCGGCTCGAGGCTGTTCAGCGTGTCCGCCGACCAGCTGGAGATCGGCCGCATCCAGGCCCGCCAGCTGGCGGCGCTCCTGCCGGGCCAGAAGGGCAGCGTGCTCTACGTCCAGGGCAACGAGCACAGCTACGCGACGCGCCACCGGATGAAGGGACTGCTCGAGGAGCTGCCGCGCACGCCCGGAGTGAAGCTGAACGGCTACCGCGTCTTCGGCGACTGGTCGCCGGAGAGCGTCTCGCGCGCCGTGGCCGGCTGGGGCCAGCTCGGAGGCCGTCTCGAGTGGGTGGAGGCGGCGGGCGCGCAGAGCGACGACATGGCGATCGCGCTGTCGCAGCTCGTGCGGGGGCACGGCCTGCAGCTGCCGGTGGTCGGCGTCGACGGGCTGCCGGCCGGCCGTCGTGCGGTCGACGAGCGGGTCCTGGCGGCGACGGTCGTCCAGCCGCTCGGCATCGGCCACGCCCTGCGGGTGTACAGGGAACTCCTGACGACGCCCGACTCCAAGGCGATCCCCGAGGGCGGCAACATCCTGCTCCAGCCGGAGTCCTACCCGCCCCTCGACGCGCTGCGCCGGCGCCCTTCGCCCCCGGCCGCCTGATCCGCCGGCGCCCGTCGCCGGTCCGCGGCCTCAGGCGACCGCGGCGTCGGAGCGCTCGGCCTCGCGCGCGGGCGGCTCGACCCAGCGGCAGCCGGCCGCTCCCCGCGCGGCGACCTCCGGGAGCGCGGCCGCGGCCGGGTTCGCGTCGTAGAAGGTCGGGGGCTCGTAGGTCCGCCCGGCGCGCAGCCGGCGCTCTTCGCGCCACAGGGTGAAGAGCAGGACCGGGCCGAAGAGGCGCGCCGCGAGACGGGCCTTCCAGCCGAATGCGCGCTCGATCCCGCGCCGCGTGGCGCGCAGGCGCGCCGCGAGCACCGGGTTGCCGCGCGCGAACCAGCGCTCGCTCGCCCACAGCGCCCCCGCGTAGTGCGTCCCCAGGTCCTTCGTCTCGAACCGCACGCGCTCGCGCACGCGGGCGTCCGGGTGGTCGCGCAGCGCGAGGTGGCCGCGCAGCAGCGTGCGCGCGATCCGCGTCACGCTCGGGCCGTTGCGCTCGAAGTCGCGGCGGAACGCCCGCAGCAGGTACTCCGTCTCCTCGCCGTGACGGATCCGCGGGTGGCGGTAGTTGAAGCGCAGCTGGCCGTGGGTGTCGGCCTCCGGGCACTCCGCCTCGGAGAGCAGCGTGCCGGCGGCCGCGTGCTCGGCGTGCAGCGGTGTGCCCGGCACCGGCGTGTAGAGCATGAACTGGTGGAACTCGGTATCGTGCAGCACCGCGTGCTCGATCGCGGCGTCGATGTTGTCGGGGCCGTGCTCGGGGAGGCCGACGATCGTCGAGCCGAGCACGCGGATGCCGAGGCCCTGCAGGCGGGCCACCAGGTCGAGCGTGTCGGTGCCGTTGAGCTTGGCGTAGGCGCTGTGCTTCCCCTCGAGCCCGAGCCAGACCCAGGACAGGCCGAGCCCGACCAGCTCCTCGTCGCTGTACTGGCGCAGCGCGTTCGCCGAGCTGAAGACGTAGAGGGCCCAGGCCTTGCCGTGCTCCTGCATCCGCGCGAGCAGCTGCAGCGCGCGGGCGCGCTGCAGCAGGAAGTTCTCGTCCATCACGAAGAACGCCCGGGTGCCAAGGCCGCGCTCGAGCCCGCACATCACCTCGAACAGCGAGTCGCCGTCCTGGTAGAAGCTGACCGAGCGGCCCTTGCCGCCGAACATCGCCGAGGTCGAGCAGAAGTTGCAGCCGAGCGGGCAGCCGACCGAGGGGATGACGGTGGCCGCGGTCTCGCCGGGGCCCTGCCCGAAGGGCACCCCCATCGTCCGCGCGTCGATGGCCGAGCTGATCAGCGGGTGGCGGATCGGCTGGTCGGCCGCCTCGCCGAGGAAGGCCCGGAACCAGGCGATGCCTTCGCCGCGCACGACGTGGTCCGCGTCGACGAGGCGCGAGAGCCCGGGCCGGTTCGCGATGTGGCCGCCCACGACGATGGTGGCGCGCGGCTGGAGCCGCCGCACCAGCTCGCACATGCGCTTCACCTTCCCGAGGTTCGGCAGGATCGCGCTGATGCCGACCACGTCGTAGTCGACGCTGCGCAGCTCGTCCTCGAAGCGCTCGAGCGAGGGGAAGTCGAGCAGCGTCGTCGGCGCCGCCAGGTTGGCCTGGATCATCATCAGGCCCCAGGAGCGGTGGAACATGCGCAGCGAGAACGGGCCCTGCACGCGCGTCACCTGGTTGTGGTACAGCTCCATCGGGTTGATCGCGCGGCTGCCGTGGGCGTCGTCGCGGGCGTAGGGGCCGAAGACGCTGGAGAGCAGCACGCGCGCGCGCACGCCCTTGGGGTGCCGGGGGTAGCTCGAGCCGTCCATGCTCTCGTTCTAGCACCCGGCCCGCGGCCCCTCCGTCACACTTGCGTCACACCCCCCTGCGCGCGAGGACTCATGGGCCGTCCGCATCACCCGGCGCGGCCATCGGGTCCAGGCGACGAACGCGGTCCGCGCCCGGCTGCGCGGACCCGAGAGGCCACGGTCCGCAGGCTAAGATGGCCCGGTGACGATGGATCCCGCGCGCTTCTTCGCCGCCGGCGGCCCGCTCGCGCGCGTGCTGCCCGGCTACGAGGAGCGGCCCGCGCAGCGCAAGCTGGCCGAGGCCGTGGCCTCGGTGCTCGACGCGGGCGGCCTGCTGCTGGCCGAGGCCGGCACCGGCACCGGCAAGACGCTCGCCTACCTGCTGCCGGCGGTGGACCTCGGGCGGCGCGTGGTCGTCTCGACGGGCACCAAGAACCTGCAGGCGCAGCTCGTCTCGAAGGACATCCCGATCCTGGCGCGGGCGCTGGGCCGCGAGCTGCGTGTCGCGGTGATGAAGGGGCGCGCGAACTACCTGTGCCTGTTGCGCTTCTCGTCCTTCGCGAAGGCCGGCACCTTCCGGCGGCTCGAGGAGCTGCCGATCTTCCGCGCGGTCGAGGCCTGGGCGCCCGAGACGCAGGAGGGGGACCGCGCCGAGATCGAGGACATGCCGGACAGCGTCGAGTTCTGGCGCGAGGTCTCTGCCGCCAGCGAGAACTGCATCGGCCAGTCGTGCAGCCTCTTCGACAGCTGCTTCGTCACCCGCATGAGGCAGCGCGCGCTCGAGGCCGACATCGTGGTCGTCAACCACCACCTGCTGTGCGCCGACCTCGCGGTGAAGGACGGCAGCTACGGCCAGGTGATCCCGCCCTACGACACGGTGATCCTCGACGAGGCGCACCTGATCGAGGACGTGGCCACCCAGTACTTCGGCGTCGTGGTGTCGTCCCACCGCGTCGAAGACCTGTGCCGCGACGTCGAGCGCGAGCTGAAGGCGGCGCAGGCGGACGCGCGCGACGTGCGCGCCGAGGTCGAGGGCGTGCGCCTGCGCGGCGACCGGCTGTTCGCCGGGCTCGCGCGCGGGCGCACGGGCCGGCTCGGCCCGGGCTGGCTGACGCCGCGGCTGGCCGAGGAGTCGCTCGGCCTGCTGCAGCGGCTCGAGGGCCTGCGCACGGCGCTGCTGGCGCTGCCCGACCGGCCCGAGTCGCTCAACGCGCTCGCCGGCCGCGCCCTCTCGCTCGCGGGCGAGCTCGCCTTCCTGATGCGCGCCGACGCCGACGACCCCGTCTACTTCGTCGAGACCCGCGGCCGCGGTGTCTACGTGCGCGCGATGCCGATCGACGTCTCGAGCCGCCTCAAGGACCTGCTGTTCGACCAGGTGCGCTCGGCTGTCCTCACCTCGGCGACGCTGGCCGTGGACGGCGGCTTCGCCTACGTGAAGGACCGGCTCGGCATCGAGCCGAGCGACGAGCTGTGCCTCGCCTCGCCGTTCCGCTACGAGCAGCAGGCCGTGCTCTACGTGCCGCGGGGGATGCCCGAGCCGCAGGCGCCCGCCTTCGTCGACCGGGCGGCCGAGGAGATCGTCCAGCTGCTCGAGCTGTCGCGCGGGCGCGCCTTCGTGCTGTTCACCTCGTACGCCAACATGAACGCGGTGGCCGAGCGCGTGGCCGGCCGCGTCCCGTTCCCGCTGCTGATCCAGGGCGAGGCCCCCAAGCCCCAGCTGCTCGAGAGCTTTCGCCGCACGCCGCACGCCGTGCTGCTCGCGACCGCCTCCTTCTGGCAGGGCGTCGACGTGGCCGGCGAGCAGCTGTCCTGCGTGATCGTCGACAAGCTGCCCTTCGCCTCGCCCGGCGACCCCGTCGTCTCGGCGCGTATCGACCGCCTGCGCAGCCGGGGCGCCAACGCCTTCGGCGAGTACCAGGTGCCGGTCGCGGTGCTGATGCTGAAACAGGGGCTCGGGCGGCTGATCCGCAGCGCCTCGGACCGGGGCATCCTGGCGGTGCTCGACAGCCGCCTGCTCACCAAGGGCTACGGTCGGCGCTTCCTCGAGAGCCTTCCCCCGGCGCGCCTCGTCCACGCCCGCGCGGGGGTCGCCGGGTTCTTGGAGGAGTCGCGGCTCCCGCGGCCCGGGCCGCGAGCCTTTGGGGTGCGCGCGCGCACAGATCCCACCCGCGGTGGCCTGCTAGGCTCGACCCGTCCGGGCTAAGGTCCTTCCCCGATCGAGACTGGCGGTCCGCTCCCGCGCCCTCGGGCGCCACGGCTCTGCGGGCGTGCCGAGAAGCTGACGCCGTCCATGGAGGTCTTCCCACGATGACCCTGCCTCGCGAAGGCCGAGCGCTGCGCGCGCTCGTCGTGTTGCCGCTGCTGGCCGTCCCGGTGCTCGCCCACGCGTCCGGCTTCGCGCTCGAGAGCCAGGGCGCCCGCGCCAGCGGCTTCTCCGGCGCCTTTGTCGCCCAGGCGGCCGACCCCTCCGCCATCCACTACAACGCCGCGGGCATCGGCTTCCTGAAGGGGAAGCAGCTCTACCTCGGCGGCACCTTCGGCTCGCTCGCCACGGACTTCGCCGGCAACGGCCCCAACCCGCCGGCCGGCACCCTCGAGACCTCGTCGAGCGGTCTCGGCGTGTTGCCGAGCTTCTACTACTCGCAGCAGATCCGGGGAAGGGCGGTCCTCGGCGTCGGCTTTGGCGCGCCCTTCGGCTTCCGCAGCCAGTGGGACAACCCCGACCAGTTCACGGGGCGCTACATCTGCCTCGACTGCCGCGTGCGCGCGTGGTCGCTCAACCCCACACTGGCCTACCGCATCGAGGACCGGCTCTCGGTGGGCTTCGGCCTCGACGTGCGCTTCTCGAAGTTCAGCCAGACGCGCCGGCTGCTCGCGAACCCGAACCCGTTCCCGGTGCCGACCGACGTGGCCGAGCTGACGTTCGAGAGCCGCACGACCGCGGGCCTCGGCTGGAACGTCGGCCTGCTCGCGAGCCCCTCGGAGACGGTCTCCGTCGGCGTCGCCTATCGCCACAAGGTGGCGATCGTCCACGACGCCACGGCCGGCTTCGCGCAGATCCTGACCGGCGACACGGCGATCGACGAGGCCGTGGCCCTGGGCCTGCCGAAGAACCAGGTCGCGACGGCCTCGTTTCGCTACCCCGCCAGCCTCGCCGCGGGGATCGCGGTCAAGCACCGCTACTGGACGGTCGAGGGCGACCTGCAGTGGACCTACTGGTCGAGCTTCGACGCCGTGAGGCTCGCCTTCCCGAGCACGCCCGGCTACGACACGGCCCTGGCGCAGGACTACGAGAGCACGTGGCGGGGCGCTCTCGGCCTCGAGTACCTGGTCGGCGAGCGCTGGGAGGTCCGCGGCGGCTACAGCTACGACCACAGCCCGCAGCCGACACCGACGCTCTCGCCGTTCCTGCACGACGAGGACCGCCACGGCTTCACGCTCGGCGGCTCGTACAAGTACGGGCAGCTGCGCCTCGACGCCTTCGCGCGGCTGCTCCTCTTCCGCGAGCGCACGACGCTCGACCTCAGCCGCTACGACTACGACGGCGTCTACCGCTCGTCCGGCTTCTCCGCCGGCGTCTCGCTCGGCTACCGGTTCTAGCGCCCCGCGCCCGCCGGCGCGGCGATCCTGTTCGCGCCGCGCCGGCCACCGAGCCGTCCCGCGCGAGCCACCCCTCGATCGCGCGCTTCGTTGACGGCACCCCACGTCGGGGATAGCTTGCGGTCGCCAGAGTCCGGAGGACGACCATGCCTCGATTCCGCCCTGCCGCCCTTTTCGTCGCTGCCGCCTCGGTCCTGATCGCGCTCGCCGCCCGCGCGCAGGCGCCGGCCGAACTGCCGTTCCGCAACCCGGAGCTGCCGATTGAGCAGCGGGTGGACGACCTCGTCGGGCGCCTGACGCTCGACGAGAAGGTCTCGCTGATGATCGAGCGCGCGGAGCCGGTCCCGCGCCTCGGCATCCCGCGCTTCCCTTGGTGGAACGAGGCGCTGCACGGGGTCGCGCGGGCGGGGCGCGCCACGGTCTTCCCGCAGGCGATCGGCCTCGCCGCCGCCTGGGACACGGACCTCATGCTGCGCGTCGCGACCGGCATCTCCGACGAGGCGCGCGCGATGAACAACGCCTCGCTCGCCCGCGACAAGCGCAACCTCTACCAGGGGCTCGTCTTCTGGTCGCCCAACATCAACATCTTCCGCGACCCGCGCTGGGGCCGCGGGCAGGAGACCTACGGCGAGGACCCGTTCCTGACCGGCGCCATCGGCACCGCCTTCGTGCGCGGCATGCAGGGCAGCGACCCGAAGTACCTGAAGACGGTCGCCACCGCGAAGCACTACGCGGTCCACAGCGGGCCCGAGTCGCTGCGCCACGCCTTCGACGCGAAGGTGAGCGAGGCCGACCTGCGCGAGACCTACCTGCCGGCGTTCCGGGACCTCGTGGTCGACGGCAGGGCCGAGTCCGTGATGTGCGCCTACAACTCGTTCCGCGGCCAGCCCGCCTGCGGCAACGACGAGCTCCTCGGCAAGACGCTGCGTGGCCAGTGGGGCTTCAAGGGCTACGTGGTCTCGGACTGCGGCGCGGTGATCGACGTCCACGAGAGCCACAAGGCGCGCCCCAGCGCGGCCGCGGGCGCGGCGATGGCGCTCCTCGCCGGCACGGACGTCGAGTGCGGCGCCGGCTCCTGGGCGCCCGGCTCGCCCGATTCGTTCCTCGCGCTCGGCGACGCGGTGCAGCAGGGCCTCGTCAAGGAGGCCGATCTGGACAAGGCGCTGCGGCGGCTCTTCCGCGCGCAACTCCGGCTCGGGGTCTACGACCCGCCGGCGCGCCTGCCGTGGGCCGGCTACACCTACGAGTCGATCGTCGACTCGCCGAAGCAGCGCGCGCTCGCGCTCGAGGCCGCGCGCAAGTCGATCGTGCTGCTCAAGAACGCGGACGACACCCTGCCGCTGCGCAGGGACCTCAAGTCGCTCGCCGTGATCGGCCCGAATGCCGCCGACACCGAGGTCCTGCTCGGCAACTACAACGGCACGCCGGTGGCGCCCGTCTCGATCCTCGACGGGATCAAAGCCGCCGCGCCCGGCGTCGAGGTGCGCTATGCCCGGGGCGGCCCGCTCGCCGAGGGGCTCGCCGACCTGCAACCGCTGCCCGCCTCCGCGATCTTCACGACACGGGACGGCCGCCGCGTCCCCGGCCTCACCGGCGCCTACTACAAGGGCCACTTCGACGGCGCGCCGGTGCTGACGCGCGTCGATGCCACCGTGGACTTCGACTGGGCCGATCGCGCCCCGGCCCCCGGCCTCGACGACGACGCGTTCAGAGTGCGCTGGACGGGGGAGATCGAGGTGCCGGCCAGCGGTCGCTACACGCTCGCGGCGCGCTGTGCGACCACCTGCCGGCTGCTCGTGGACGACAAGCCCGTGGCCGCCGGTCGCTCGGACCACGAGCCGGTGACGATCACGGGCGCGCTGACGCTGCGCGCGGGCCGCGCCTACCCCCTCCGGCTCGAGCTCGAGCACGAGAAGTACGACGCGATCGCGCGGCTGCTGTGGCAGGCGCCCGGCGGCGCCGACGAGGCGGCGCAGGCGGTGGCGGCCGCGCAGTCCGCCGACGCCGTCGTGCTCGTGCTCGGCCTCAGCTCGCGCCTCGAGGGCGAGGAGATGCCGGTGAAGATCGAGGGCTTCGCGGGAGGCGACCGCACGAGCCTCGACCTGCCGAAGGTGCAGCAGCGGCTGCTCGAGCAGGTCGTCGCGGCGGCGAAGGGCAAGCCGCTCGCGCTGGTCCTGCTCAATGGCAGCGCGCTCGCCGTCAACTGGGCCGACGCGAACGTGCCGGCGATCGTCGAGGCGTGGTACCCGGGCCAGGCCGCGGGCAGCGCCGTGGCCGACGTGCTCTTCGGCGACGTCAGCCCCGCGGGCCGGCTGCCGGTGACGTTCTACCGCTCGACCGAGGACCTGCCGCCCTTCGACGACTACGGGATGAAGGGCCGCACCTACCGCTACTTCGCCGGCAAGCCGCTCTACCCGTTCGGCCACGGCCTCAGCTACGCGCGCTTCGCCTACGCGAAGCTGCGCGTGCCGGCGAAGGCGGTGGCGGGCGCGCCGGTCGAGGTCACGGCCGAGCTGACCAACACCGGCAAGCGGGCCGCCGACGAGGTGGTGCAGCTCTACGTCACCGACCAGCAGGCCTCGGCGCCCGTGGCGCTGCGGGCGCTCAAGGGCTTCCAGCGCCTCGGCCTGAAGCCGGGCGAGAAGCGGCTCGTGCGCTTCACGCTCGACGCGCGCGCGTTCTCGCTGATCGGCGCCGACGGCCAGCGCGTCGTGGAGCCCGGCCGCTTCACGATCGCCCTCGGCGGCAAGCAGCCGGGCCTCTCCGGCACCGCCGACGCCGCCACGACCGCGGTACTCACTGCCGAGATCGAGCTGACCGGCGCCGCGAAGCCCGTCGCGCCCTAGGACTGCCTGGGGCCGGGGCCTCGGTAGCCCTGGGCAGGGTCACGCGCTGGAGGCACTACGGGTACGGGCTCTCGAGCTCGATGAGGCTGCGCCCTGCTAGACTAGTCAACGACCAGTCCATTTGGGAGGCGCCGTGTCGAAGGTGACCGCGTTCGAAGCCAAGACCCGTTTCGGGGAGCTGCTGGAGCGCGTGTCCAGGGGCGAGGAGGTCGTCATCACGAGGCACGAGAAGGCGGTGGCCCGACTCGTGCCGGAGGGACAGCGTCGCCGGGACGAGGTTCGCGATGCGGTGGCCGGGCTTCTCGAGCTGCAGGAGCGCATTCGCCGGCGGCCCCGGGCCCGGTTGTCCGACCGAGAGGTCCGCTCCGCCATCGACAAAGGCCGGCCGTGACCCGAGCCTTCGTGGCCGACGCATCCATCGCCATTGCGTGGGTGCACCCGGGCCAGGCCACCTCTCAGACGGCGGCGATGCTGGATGCGCTCGCAGGCGGCGCGACTCTGGAGGTCCCGGCGCTGTGGTCGCTCGAGGTGGCGAACGCGCTGATCGTTCTGCAGCGTCGACGGAAGCTGACGGAGGACGAGAGGCAGTCCGCCCTGGGCTGGCTGGGGCGCCTCCCGATCCGCTTTGACCACGAGGCGGCGGAGCTGGCGTTCTCGCGCCTCTCGGAGCTCGCCTCCGCACACGCCCTCTCCGCCTACGACGCGGCCTACCTCGAGCTTGCCCAACGGCGACGGCTGCGGCTGGGGTGCAAGGACGGCCCCCTGCTCAGGGCCGCCGTTCGAGCCGGCGTCCGTCTCTGGGAGTAGGGCCGAAGCGGGGGGCGGGTCCCGCGCCGCGTCGGGAGCGTCTCGCGGCACGGGGCGCCTGCTGGGTCAGCGTCCGACGTCATCGACGGCGACCTCGCGGAAGGCGTCCTCCTCGCCCGCGACGGCAAGGGCAGAAAGGGGCGTGCCCATCTACTTCCAGGACCTCGACAACGACGGGAGGTTCGATGCCGTCCTGCCCTCCACTCACCGCTCGTGGATCACGCACGAGGGTCCTGGATACGTTCGCCACTACCCGGGCGGGGCCCGCGCTCGAGCTCGTCGGCTACACCGACAAGTGCGGGGGGCTCGACAACGTCGCGTCCGTGCTGGCCGAGCTCGTCGATCCGTGGCGAGGAGCTCTTCGATGCGGCGCGGCTGTGTCCGATCGCGTGGTCGCAGCGGCTCGGCTACCTGCTGGAACGAACGGGAGGCGACGAGCTGGCGGCCGCTCTCGAGCGCCACGTTCAGGAGCAGGCGCGCACGCTCGCGCCGCTGGTTCGTGCGAAGGCGATGAAGGGCGCGCCCAGGGTCCGGCGCTGGAGGCTGGCCCTCAACGCGAGCGTGGACGTCGAGCCGTGATCGCGAGAGACGACCAGCGCCGGAAGGGGCGCGACCTCCTCGACCTGTGGCATGGGCTCACCAGCGCGGGCGCGTCGGCGGAGCGGCTCGTGGCGTGCTTCGGCCGCTACATGCGGGAGGAGGGCCACCAAGTGACGCGCGCGGCCTTCGAGGAGAACCTCGCTCGCATCGACGGCGTCCCATGGCGGCCGCCGGAGCCTTCCCGCCTGTGATCCACCGTCAGCGGCGCTTCCTACGCCAACGTGAACCAGCTCGTGACTGCCGACAGCCTCTTTGAAGGCGAGGCCGTGGTCAGCGTGCCGCTGCCGGAGCCGGCCGGCCGCGCAGGCGCAGCGCGAGGGTCGCCGCGGCGACCACGATCGCGGCGCCGAGGACGAACAGCCGGTCGGGCAGGCGGCCCCACAGCGCCCAGTCGAGCGCCCCGGCGAAGACGGGGCCGGCGTAGAGGAAGGGGCCGATGCGCGCGGCCGGGGCGTGGACGTAGGCGCGCGTCAGGGTCAGCTGGCCGACCGTGGCGAAGACGCCCATCAGCAGCAGCAGCGCCCAGGTCGCGGGCGACGGGGTGCGCCACCAGACGAGGGCCGGCGGCAGCGAGACGACCGAGGCCACGAGGCCGAAGTAGAAGACGATCCGCGTCACCGGCTCCGTCCTCGTGAGGCGCCGGATGCCGACCTGCGCCACGGCGGCGAGCACGGCCGAGGCGAGGCCCACGAGCGCCGCCGGCTCGAAGACGCCGCTGCCGGGGCGCAGGATCAGCAGCAGGCCCGTGAAGCCGAGCAGCAGCACGCCCCAGAGCCGGCGCGGGACGCGCTCGCCGAGCCAGGCGCGCTCGACGAGCGGGATGAACAGCGGCATCGACTGGTTGAGCAGCACCGCGTCGGCGAGGCGCAGGCGGGCGATCGCGTAGAAGTAGCAGGCCACCGCCGAGACGCCCGAGAGCCCGCGCACGACGTGGCCAGGGAAGTCATCGGTGTCGAGCGCGTGCCGCCCCTGCCGCCAGAGCCACGGCAGCAGGAACAGGAGCATCAGGAAGTGGCGGAAGAACACGATCGGCGCGTTCGGCAGCTCGCGCGCGGCCAGCCCCACGCACGCGGCCATCGAGGCGAAGAGGATCGCCGAGGCGACCATGTAGAGCGCCCCACGTCGCAGGTCGACGGCTTGCTGCTCGCTGGCCACGGGCCGCCATCATACGGGCACGAGACGGATTGGGGGCCGCGGCCGCTTGACCAACAGTTTAGTAGTGACTAAAATATGTCGCCATGGACGCGATCCTGCTGGCCCTGGCGGCGCCCCGGCGGCGCGCGATCCTCGCCCTCGTGCGGCGCGGCGAGCGCAGCGCGGGGGAGATCCACCGGGCGCAGGGGGGCGTGACCTTCGGGGCCGTCTCGCAGCACCTGGGCGTGCTCGAGCGCGCCGGCCTGGTGAGCGTGCGGCGGGAGGGCCGCAGCCGCCTCTACGCCGCGCGCGCCGAGGGGCTCGCCCCGCTGCGCGAGTGGCTCGAGGGGATGTGGGACGACGCCCTCGCCCGGCTGGGGGCGGCGGCGGAAGCCGAGGAGGGCCGCGCCAGGCGCGCGCGGCGGCGGCCGGGGGCCGCGAGGAGGGGGAGATGACGGCACTCGAGCACGTCCTGGAGCGCACGGTCACGATCGCCGCCCGGCGCGAGACGGTGTTTCGCTTCTTCACCGATTCCAGCCGTTTCGCGGCGTGGTGGGGCGAGGGCTCGACCATCGAGCCGCGGCCGGGCGGCGTCGTCCACATTCGCTACCCGAACGGCGTCGTCGCCGGAGGCGAGGTGGTCGAGATCGTGCCCCTCGAGCGCATCGTCTTCAGCTTCGGCTTCGCGAGCGGCCAGCCGTTCCCGGCGGGCGCCTCGCGGGTGAGGATCACGTTCGAGGAGGAGGCGCGCGGCACCCGGGTCCGTTTGAGCCACACCCTGCCCACGGCCGAGGCGCGCGAGGCGTTCGTCCAGGGCTGGCGCTACCAGCTCGCTCTCTTCGCGAACGTGGCCGCGCGCGAGGCGCACGGCGGCGTCGAGGCGCTGGCGGATCGCTTCTTCGCGGCCTGGAACGAGCCGGATGGCGGCAGGCGCCGGGCGGAGCTGCTGTCGATCGCCCTGCCCGAGTTCGCCTTCCGCGACGCCCACTCCTGCACCGACGGCCTCGACGACCTCGACGCCCACATCGAGGCGTCGCAGCGCTTCATGCCGGGGGTTCGGCTCGAGCGGCGCGGCGCCGCGCGCCAGTGCCAGGGCCTGGCGCTCGTGGACTGGGTCGTGCGCGGCGAGGACGGCGGCGAGCGGGCGAAGGGCACCAACGCCTTCGAGCTGGCGCCCGACGGCCGGATCGTGCGGGCCTTCGGCTTCTGGGGCTGAGGCCGCCCCTGCGAAACACCTTGACGGCCGGAGCGCGGCCAGCGTAGCGTGACCTCACCGCCTCAAGAAGATCTGTGTCCTGCCCGTGGCGCAAACGCCGTGGGGGAGAGCACCGTCTTGGGGCATGAAAGAGGTACGCATGAATTCGACGTTCAAACTGGCCCTGCTGCTGTGCGCCCTGCCGCTCGCCGCCGCCGCACAGGACGCCGCGAAGGTGGACCCGGCCCACTACAAGGTGCTCCTCGACAACCCCTCCGTCCGCGTGCTGCGGATCAGCATGGCGGCCGGCCAGAAGAGCGTGATGCACTCGCACCCCGACGCGATGCTCGTGCCGCTCGCCAGCGCGAAGGCCGTCTTCACCTTCCCCGACGGCAAGAGCGTCGAGAACGAGATCGTCAACGAGACCCCCCGGTACTCGCCCGCCTTCACGCACCTGCCGTCGAGCCCCGGTCCGGGCGCGGTCGACGCGATCCTCGTCGAGTTCAAGGCCAAGCAGGCCGGCACGGCCACGCTGCCGGCGACGCGGCCGGGCGCCCAGCTGACGCAGCTGGCGGACGGCCCGCGCGCCTCGGCCTACAAGCTGACGCTGTCGCCGGAGTTCCACGAGCCGGCCGGCTCCACGCACGAGTACGACCAGGTGGTGATCTCCCTGGCCGCCGGCGGCGCGTCGCTCGCGGTCGACGGCCAGCCGCTGATCAGCCAGTGGAAGCGCGGCGACGTGGCCTTCATCGGCCGCGGCGTCAAGCACGAGGCGAAGAACCCGACCGGCAAGCCGGTCGACCTGATCATCGTCGGCGTGAAGTAGCGACTCCCGCGGCTTTACAGGCGTGGCCTCCGGGCGGCACCATTGAGGGCTCCGGAGGTCACGCGTGTTCGAGGTCGCGTACGAGACGACGTTCTGCGCCACCCACGTCCTGCACGACGCGGGGCGGCCGCTCGAGCCCAACCACGGGCACGACTGGCGGGTCGAGGCGGTCGCGGCGGGGGACACGCTCGACGCGATCGGCGTCGTGGTCGACTTCGAGCGGCTGAAGGAGGCCGTGGCGGGGATCACCCGCCGCTTCCACTACGCCGACATCACGAGCCACCCGGACTTCGCCGGGCAGAGCCCGTCGGCCGAGGCGGTCGCCCGCTACTTCTTCCTCGAGTTGCGCAAGGCCCTCGGCGCGCAGGGCGCGCGGCTGCGGCGCGTCCGCGTCTGGGAGGCCCCCGGCTGCAGCGCCACCTACCTCGAGTGAGGCCGCCCGCCGCGTGCTGACCGTCAACGAGGTCTTCTTCTCGATCCAGGGCGAGGGCACGCGCGCCGGGCGGCCCTGCGCCTTCGTGCGCCTGACCGGCTGCCCGCTGCGCTGCGTCTGGTGCGACACGGCCTACGCCTTCCACGAGGGCAGCCGCCGCTCGGAGGACGAGCTGGTCGAGGAGCTGGAGCGCCTTCCGGCCCGCCTCGTCTGCCTCACCGGCGGCGAGCCGCTCGCGCAGCCGCCCGCCTTCGCCTTCGTCAGCCGCCTGCTCGACCGGGGCTTCGAGGTGACCGTCGAGACCTCGGGCCACGTCTCGCTCGAGCCGCACGACCGCCGGGCGGTCGCGATCAGGGACGTCAAGACGCCCGGGTCGGGGGAGGGCGCGCGCATGGACTGGGGGAATCTCGAGCGGCTCCGGCCGGTCGACGAGGCGAAGTTCGTGATCGACGGCCGCGCCGACTACGAGTGGTCGCGCGACCTGGTGCGCGCGCGCCGTCTCCACGAGCGCTGCAGCGTGCTGTTCTCGGCCGTGCACGGCGCGCTCGACCCGGGTACCCTCGCGCGCTGGATCCTGGCCGACGGCCTGCCCGTGCGGCT
>JBGASI010000451.1:0-4161 GCA_044229815.1 Vicinamibacteria bacterium
GCGCGTCGTCACCGCCGCCGAGGCCGCGGGCTGGCCGACCGGCGCCCTGCCGGCGTCCGTCTGCTCGGGCGAGCGACGCTACGTCGTGACGTTGCGCCCGCTGCTCCCCGGCGAGCAGCCGTAGCCCCGGCCGGCGGCGTTGCGGAGTCGTCGCGCGTGTCGCGAGCACTTGACATCGGGAACCGGCGACCGCATAGTCTTGGCTGGAGGAGACGATGCACAGTTCGCGGGGAGTGGCCCTGCTGTGAGGCACGGGCCGCGGCACTCGCGGCGCCATCGTCACCATCGACCCGGAGGCGGACCCGGAGGGCCCCAGCAGCAGCAGGCAGGTGGCCAGAAAGGTCCGCGGGATCCCCGCCAGGCTCCGATTCCGACGGAGGGGCCGACCACGCCGGTCGCAGGCGTCGTCGAGCTGACCGAGGGCGCGGGGGGATACGTCAGGCTGGTCGCACAGAACTACCTACCGCAGCGTGAAGACGTCGTGGTCCCGTACGTCGTTGCACGGGACAACGGTCTGCGCGACGGGACGGAGATCGAAGGCCTGGCGCGCGATGGTGGTAACGGTCGCCGCGTACTCGTAGAAGTCACGAAGGCCGGAGGGATGGAGCCCGAGAAGTACAAGGCGCTCCCGCACTTCCAGGACCTGATCTCGATCAACCCGAACGAGGCCTTCGAGCTCTCGGGCGAGGGTTCCGAGATCAGCCTTCGCGTGATCGACATCATCGCGCCCATCGGCCGGGGCCAGCGCGGGCTGATCGTCTCTCCGCCGAAGGCGGGCAAGACGACGCTGCTCGAGCACCTCGGCAAGTCGATCGCGCAGCGCCACCCCGACGTGCACCTGATCCTGCTGCTCGTCGACGAGCGGCCGGAGGAGGTCACCCACTTCCGCCGGGTCGTGCCCGCGGAGGTGCTCGCGTCGACCTCCGACTCGTCGTCGGACTCGCACATCCGCCTCTCGCGCCTGGCGATCGAGCGCTCGAAGCGGCTGGTCGAGGCGGGCCGCCACGTGGTGATCCTGCTCGACTCGCTCACCCGGCTCGGCCGCGCGTCGAACCGCGAGATGGGCCCGGGCGGGCGCACGATGTCCGGCGGCGTCGACAACCGCGCGCTCCAGTTCCCGCGCCAGTTCTTCGGCGCGGCGCGCAACTGCGAGGGCTCCGGCAGCCTCACCATCCTCGCGACCGCCCTCATCGACACCGGCTCGCGCATGGACGAGGTGATCTTCCAGGAGTTCAAGGGCACCGGCAACATGGAGCTGATCCTCGATCGGGCGATCGCCGACAGGCGCATCTTCCCGGCCGTGGACGTGCTCAAGTCCGGCACCCGGCGCGAGGAGCTGCTCGTGCCGCCGGAGGAGCTCGCCAAGCGGCACCTGCTGCGTCGCGCGCTGGCCGACCTCTCGGCGGTCGAGGCCGCGCAGTTCCTGATCGAGAAGCTGCAGAAGACGCCGTCGAACGCGGTGTTCCTCGGCAACCTGGTGGCGCCGTCGTCGATGGCCTCTGCCGGCGCCCGCCGCTTCCGCTAGCCCGCTTCCCCGGGGGGTCCATGAAGGTCGAGCACCACGTCTGGCACACGGCCCGGCTCGGCCGCGACATGGGCATCCGTGTCTACGGCCACTGGGGCGCCCCGCTGCTCGTCTTCCCGACGAGCGGCGGCGACGAGTGGGAGTACGAGCGGCAGGGCATGGTCGAGGCGCTCGGCCACCACGTGGACGCCGGCAAGATCAAGCTCTACTGCGTCAACTCGGTCAACAACGAGAGCTGGTACGACAAGGCCGCGCACCCGCGGCACCGCTCGTACGTGCAGGCGATGTACGACGCCTACCTGGCCGAGGAGGTGGCGCCGTTCATCCACGGCCACTGCGACTCGCCGGGCATCGCGATCACCACGACCGGCGCGTCCTTCGGCGCCTATCACGCCGCCAACAGCCTGCTGAAGCACCCGCAGCTGTTCCGCCGCTGCCTCGCCCTCTCCGGCGTCTACGACCTGCGCCGGTTCATGGACGGGGATTACGACGACAACTTCTACTTCAACAACCCGGTCGACTACGCGGCGAACCTCTCGGACCCGTGGTACCTCGACCAGCTCGCCCAGGACGACATCCGCCTGGTGACCGGCACCGGCCCCTACGAGGACCCGCGGCCGAGCTACCAGCTCTCCGGCATCCTGTGGTCCCGCGGCATCCGCCACTCGGTCGACGACTGGGGCCCCGACGGGGGCCACGACTGGCCCTTCTGGAAGCGCCAGATGGCCGAGTACGTCGCGCAGCTGTACTGACCCCTCGGGGGCACTTCGGCCCGCGCCGTTCGCCGACGCGGGCCGGGCGCTCGCCGATATTTCCGGGTGAGCCGGCCGCGGAGGCCGTAGTTCTCCGCGGGCCCGTGATGAGCCCGGAGGAGTGGAACCGTGACGGACCTCAAAGGCGAGCTCGCCTCTCTCAAGATCGATCGCACCCGACGCTCGGCCAGCCCCTGGCGCTGGCCCCTGTTGCTGCTGGCGCCGGTCGTCCTGGCGCTGGCCGCCTTCTACGCGCTGCGGGCGAAGCAGGCCTACTCGGCGCCGGAGGTCGAGACGGTGACCGCCGCGGTCTCGCGCGAGGTGCAGGCGAGCGCGGGGACGCCGATCCTCACGGCCTCGGGCTACGTGGTGGCGCGCCGCAAGGCCGTCGTCTCGGCCAAGATCCAGGGCCGGCTGTCCGAGCTGCGCGTCGAGGAGGGCAGCGTCGTGCGCGAGGGCGAGGTGCTCGCGCGGCTCGAGTCGACCGACTACGAGGCCTCGGTCGCCCGCGCGCGCGCGGCCGTGCAGCGCGCCGAGGCGGATCTCGCCGAGAGCGAGCGCCAGCTGAGGCTCTCCGAGAAGCTCGCGAGCCAGCAGATCGTCGCCGCGGACCAGCGCGACGCCGCGGCGAGCCGCGTGCGGCTCGCGGAGGCCGCGCTCGCGCAGGCCCAGGCCGACCAGGCCTTCTCCCAGGCCCAGCTGCAGAACACGGTGATCCGCGCGCCGTTCTCGGGGGTCGTGGTCAAGAAGATGGCCGAGGTCGGCGAGAGCGTCGCGCCGATCCCGCCCGGCTTGAACCTCTATACCTCCTCAGGCGCCATCGTGGCGCTCTCGGACATGGCGACGCTCGAGGTCGAGGCCGACGTCGCCGAGTCGAACGTGGCGAAGGTCGCCAACGGCCAGCCGGCCGAGGTCACCGTGGAGGCGATCCCCGACCGCCGCTACAAGTCGGTGCTGCGTCAGGTGATCCCGACGGCCGACCGCACGAAGGCTACGGTGATGGTCAAGGTCACGATCCTCGACAAGGACAAGGACCTCAAGCCCGAGATGAGCGCCAAGGTCACCTTCCTCGAGCCCGAGCGAAAGGAGGCCGTCCCGGCAGCCGTGCAGGCGCCAGTGGTGCTCGTGCCGCGCGAGGCCGTGGCCAGCCGCGGCGGCCAGACGCTCGTCTTCCTCGTGCGCGAGGGACGGGCGGTCGCGAAGCCGGTCGCGCTCGACGCCGAGCGCAAGGGCCAGGTGGTCGTCCGGCAGGGCCTGGCCGGCGGCGAGACCCTGGTCGCGAAGCCGGGCGAGCAGCTGCAGGACGGCGCGCTGGTCAAGGTCAAGGGCTAGAGGAGAGCTTCACTCATGGCGATGGTCGACGTACGCGACGTCACGAAGGTCTACCGCAAGGACGCCGAGGAGCTGACGGTGCTGAACGGGCTCACCCTGCAGGTGAACGAGGGCGACTTCGCGGCGCTGATGGGTCCCTCGGGCTCGGGCAAGTCGACGCTGCTCAACCTGATCGCCGGGATCGACAAGCCGACCTCGGGCCAGGTGATCGTGGCCGGCACGGACGTCGCCCGCCTCGACGAGACCGGCCTCGCCTCCTTCCGCAGCCACAACGTCGGCTTCATCTTCCAGTTCTACAACCTGATCCCGGTGCTGACGGCGACCGAGAACGTCGAGCTGCCGCTGCTGCTGACGCACCTCTCCCGCAAGGAGCGGCGCGAGCGGGCGCTCACCGCGCTCAAGGTGGTCGGGCTGGCCGACCGTGCCGGCCACTACCCGCGCCAGCTCTCGGGCGGCCAGGAGCAGCGCGTCGGCATCGCCCGCGCGATCGTCACCGACCCGACCCTGCTGCTGTGCGACGAGCCGACCGGCGACCTCGATCGCAAGTCCGGC
>JBGASI010000452.1:0-4157 GCA_044229815.1 Vicinamibacteria bacterium
GGCGCGCGCCCAGTGCCGGCTGGCGGGCGCACTCGAGGCCGAGCGCCCGCCCGGCGTGCCGTTCGACGAGCTCGTCCGCCTGGCGGAGGAGGCCGACGACGCCGGGCGCGCCGACGAGGCGGTGCGCGCCTACCGCGCGGCGCTCGACCTCAACCCGCCCTGGCACGACGGCTGGTGGCGGCTCGGGCTCCTCCTCTCGGAGGGCGGCTGCCACGAGGCCGCCCGCGGAGCCGCCCGGCGCGTCGTGAGCCTCAACCCCGGCGCCGGGCCGGGCTGGGCGCTGCTCGGCCGCGCCGAGCTGGCGCTTGGCGACCGCGAGCAGGCCTTCGCCCACCTCTCGCGGGCCATCGAGCTCGGCCTCGCCAGCGCGCCCGAGCTGGGCCGCCACGCCCTGCACGAGCTGACGCTGCTGCTGATCCGGCGGGGCGACTTCCCGGCCACCGCCAGGAACCTGACGATCCTGGCCCGGATCGAGCCCGACGAGCCCGAGCTGGTGCTGGCCTGCGGCCTGGCGGCCCTGCGCCGGCCACGGCTGCCGGGCGAGCTGACCGCGCCCGAGCGCGAGGTCGTCGAGGCGGCGGGACGCGCGGGCCTGGCGCTGCTCGCCGGGCGCAGCGAGGAAGGCCACGGCCTGTTCGAGGCGCTCCTGGCGCGCTACCCGGCGGCCCGCGGCGTCCACTTCGCCTACGGCCTCGTGCTCTCGCGCGAGGGCTCGCCGGAGGCGCTGCCGCTGCTGCGCCGCGAGACCGAGCTGTTCCCGGACAACGGCGACGCGCAGCTCGAGCTCGCGTTCGAGACGCTCGAGCGAGGCACGCCCGCCGCCGCCCTGCCGCCGGCCCGCGCCGCTGTGCGGCTGCTGCCCGACTCCTTCTGGAGCCACCTCGCCCTCGGGCGCGCGCTGCTGGCGACGGACGGCCTCGCCGAGGCCACCGTCGCCCTCGAGACGGCGCGGCGGCTGGCGCCGGAGGCGCGCGACGTCTTCGTGGCCCTGGCGCAGGCCTACGCTCGGGCCGGACGCACCGCGGAGGTCGACGCCACGCGCGCCACCCTTCAGCGCCTGGACGCGAGCCAGCAACCCTCGCGTCGCTGAGGCCCGCGCTACTTCGGGCCGTCGCCCTCCCCGAGCCCCAGCTTCGCCAGCACCTCGGGCGGACAGCCGTTCCACTCCGCCACGTAGGTGTTGCCGGTGTACTGCAGGTCCTCGACACCCATCCGGCTCGACCAGAAGCCGGTCGCCACGAGGTCCCGGAAGAAGCTGAAGAACGCGACCCCGGCGGCGAGCTCGGGCCGGGCCTTCTCCGGCCAGGCAATCGCATCCAGGACGGCCGTGCGCTCGTCCGCGGCGCAATCCACGAAGGCCCGGCCGAAGCGCCCGCGGCACTCGCGGTCGAGCCAGGCGAGGCCGCCGCGCGCGCGCGTCTGCAGGGTCTCGCGCTCGCGCGCCTCGGCCAGCGGGTCGAGCAGGATCGTGTCGATGAACTCGGGCACCAGCGCCTCCGAGGCGCTGCCCGAGCGCGCGTCCTTCGGGATCACCAGGTCGCCGAGCAGGCGCACGCTCGCCCACTCGTGCGCGGTGAAGAAGCGCGGCTGGTAGGGCCCCGCCTTCGCCGAGGCCCGCTGCTTCGCCACGTGCTGGTGGGCGGCCTGGACGGAGACGGGCGACAGCGCCGCGCCGGCCAGGGGCAGGGCCGCGGCCCGGCGCAACCACTCGCGACGGTCTATCCCGCTCACAGGTTCCCCCTCTTGCGCTCGTCGGCCACGTGCTCGGCCGTGCGCATGGCCAGCGCCAGGATGGTCCAGGTGCAGTTCTTGTGGGCGTTCGAGACGAACGGCCCGGCGTCCGCCACGAACACGTTCCTCGCGTCGTGCGCCTGGCACCACTCGTTCAGGACCGAGGTGCGCGGGTTCCGCCCCATCCGCGTCGTGCCGACCTCGTGGATGATCTCGCCGCCGATCGAGATACCGTCCTCGGTCGGCGCGACGGCGCGGCTGCGCGGGCCCCGCTGGCGCTCGATCACCCTCCCGCCCATCGCCTCGATGAGGCCGGCGAAGGTCCGGCGCATGTGCCGCACCTGTGCCAGCTCGTGCTCGGACCACTCCCAGTGGAAGCGCAGGGCCGGGATGCCCCAGCGGTCCACCAGCTCGGGGTCGATCTCGCAGTAGCTTCTCTCGTTCGGGATCATCTCGCCGCGTCCGGCGAAGCCGACGTGGGCCCCGTAGTGGCGCCGGTAGTCGTCCTTGAGCGCCTGGCCGTAGCCGCCGCCCTGCACCTGCTCGATGCCGGCGCCGAAGCCGTAGCCCGGCATGTGGCGCCCGCCGCCCAGCTCCACGTGGTACCCGCGCGGGAAGTCGAGCTTGCGGTTGTCGAGCCACCAGGGGATGTAGACGTGCATGCCGCCGACGCCGTCGTCGTTGTGGGGCGGCAGGTCCGCGAGCGAGGGGATGAAGCCCGAGACGCTCGTGCCGACGCTGTCGGTGAGGTAGCGGCCGACGCAGCCGCTCGAGTTCGCGAGCCCGTTCGGGTGGCGAGTGGAGCGCGAGTTCAGCAGCAGGCGCGCCGACTCGCAGGCGCTGGCTGCCAGGACCACGATCCGCGCCCGCGCGTGGCGGTCCTCACCGCTCGCGGTGTCGACGTAGGCGACGCCGGTCGCGAGACCCTCGGCGTCGGTCGTCAGCTCGCGCGCCATCGCCCCGGTGAGGATCTTCAGCTTCCCCGTGGCGAGGGCCGGGGGCAGCAGCACCGACGGCGTCGAGAAGTTCGAGCCCGTCGAGCAGCCACGGCCACACTGGCTGCAGTAGTGGCACGCCGGCCGCTCCCCGAGCGGCTGCGTCAGGATCGACATCCGCGACGGGATCACCGGGATGCCGAGGCCCCTGGCGGCCTTCGCGATCGCCCGCTCGTAGCAGCGCGGCTTCGGCGGCGGCATGAAGATGCCGTCCGGCTCGTTCTCGAGGCCCTCGTTCGAGCCGAAGATGCCGACCATCCGGTCGAGGCGGTCGTAGTAGGGCTTGATGTCGTCGTAGCCGATGGGCCAGTCGTCTCCCAGGCCGTCGCGGCTGCGTCCCGCGAAGTCCCACGGCCCCATGCGCAGCGAGATGCGGCCCCAGTGGTTCGTGCGGCCGCCGAGCATGCGCCCGCGGAACCACAGGAAACGACTGCCCGCGGCGACGCTGTACGGCTCGCCCTCGATGTCCCAGCCGCCCAGGCAGCCGTCGAACTCCCCGAACGGCCGGCCGCGGTGGCCCTTGCCGCGGCGCGGCGAGTCGTAGTTCCAGGCGAACATCGCCCCGTCCTTCGAGGCGTCCCAGGAGGGCCCGGCCTCGAGCAGCAGGACCTCCGCCCCCGCCTCCGCCAGGACCCTGGCCGCCATGCCCCCGCCCGCGCCCGAGCCCACGACGCACACGTCCCACACCTTCGACGGGGTCAGGATCTGCATGGGCCGGAAGGCTAGCCCCGGTTCCAGCTCTGCGTCAACGCCGGCCCCGCGGCCTCGGCCGCGCCCCGCGCGGTCAGGCGGGTGCGACGAGCTTCAGCCCGGGGAAATAGGTCCGGTATCGGCGTGGGTCGCGGGTGAGGAGGGTCAGGCCCTCGACGAGAGCGTGCGCGCCGATGAAGAAATCCGGAAGGGGAGCGCTGCGCCTGCCGCCCCGCTTCCGGTAGGCAGCGAAGGCGTGCGCCGCCGGCCAGGCAGCCTCGTAGGGAAGCGCCAGGCGGCGCACTCCGGCCTCGGCCAGGGTCTCTTCGAGCTGCGACTCCTTCTCGAACCCGAGGCAGAGCTCGGCGTAGACGATCGGGTTGACTCCCAACGGGCCCGCCTCGGCGGCCTCGCCCAGCGCCTGCTCGGACCAGGCGGACCACCTCGGGTCGCCGGTCCAGAGGTCGACGAAGACGTTGGTGTCGACGAGGATCACCGTTGCCGGCCCCGGGTCATGGCCATGAGCCCGTCCGTCGTGAGCTTCCTGTTCCAGGGGGCGCGCTTGAGCCGCTCGACGATGGCACGTCCCCGCCGGCGGCGCGGCGCCCGGGTGATCTTGACCCCGTCCTCCTCCCGAGAGAAGGCCACCTCGTCGCCGACCTTCCAGCCGAACGCATCCCGGAGGTCCTTGGGCACCGTCACCTGGCCCTTGACGGTCATCGTGCTGGTCTTCACGGTCCG
>JBGASI010000018.1:0-27196 GCA_044229815.1 Vicinamibacteria bacterium
GGTCAAGGGGATCGTCGAGAGCATCGTCAACGAACGCCTGCCGTCCTTCCTCGAGGAGCACCCCCAGGACGCCAAGCGCGTCGTCGGCAAGATCCTCGACGCAGCCCGCGCCCGCGAGGCCGCGCGCAAGGCGCGCGACCTCACCCGCCGCAAGGGCGCGCTCGACGGCGCGGGTCTGCCGGGCAAGCTCGCCGAGTGCCAGGAGCGCGACCCCGAGAAGACGGAGCTGTTCCTGGTCGAGGGCGACTCGGCCGGCGGCTCGGCCAAGCAGGGCCGCGACCGCGTGTTCCAGGCGGTCCTGCCGCTGCGCGGCAAGATCCTGAACGTCGAGAAGGCGCGCCTGGACAAGACGCTCGCCTCCGAGGAGATCCGCAACATGATCGCGGCGCTCGGCACCGGCGTCGGCAAGGACGACTTCGACGCCAGCAAGCTGCGCTACCACCGCATCATCATCATGTGCGACGCCGACGTCGACGGCAGCCACATCCGCACGCTGCTGCTCACCTTCTTCTACCGGCAGATGAAGGAGCTGATCGAGCGCGGCCACCTGCACATCGCCCAGCCGCCGCTCTACAAGGTCAAGCACGGCAAGACCGCGAGCTACCTGAAGGACGAGCACGCGCTCGACGCCTACCTGCTCGCCCGCGCGGCCGAGAACCGCAAGGTGCGCCTCGCCTCGGGCCAGGAGTTCGAGGGCGCGCGCCTCGCCCACCTCGTCGGCAAGATGGTCACCGTCTCGAAGCTGCTCGAGCGCATCGAGCGGCGCGGGGTGCCGCGCGCGGCCGCGGAGCTGCTGCTGCGCGGCCGGATCAAGGACGCCGAGGTCTTCACGGACAAGACCCGCCTGCTCGAGCTGATCCGGCCCCTGCGCGAGGCCGGCAGCGAGGTGTTCCTCGAGCGCGACGAGGAGCACGGCAACTACGACATCCGCCTGAAGGCCGGCCAGAACGGCCACAGCAAGGAGGTCGTGATCGACGACGAGTTCGTGGGCGCGGCCGAGTACCGCGCGCTCTACTCCGCCTACGAGGAGATCCGCGAGCTCGACCAGCCGCCGCTCACGGTCGTCGACGGCGGCGAGACCAGCGTGCCCAGCCGCGAGGCCCTCGTCTCGCACATCCTGGCCGAGGGCAAGAAGGGCATCGCGATCTCGCGTTACAAGGGCCTCGGCGAGATGAACGCCGACGAACTGTGGGAGACGACCATGGACCCGGCCACGCGCACCCTACTCCAGGTGCGCCTCGAGGACGACGAGGTGGCCGAGAACATCTTCACGACGCTCATGGGCGACGCGGTCGAGCCGCGGCGGCAGTTCATCGAGGAGAACGCCCTGAACGTCCGCAACCTGGACATCTGAAGCGATGGCGACCGAGCAGGACGGCACCAACCCGGCGCAGAACCGCGTCCCCACCAACATCGCGGACGAGATGCGTCAGTCCTACATGGACTACGCGATGTCGGTCATCATCGGCCGCGCGCTGCCCGACGTGCGCGACGGGCTCAAGCCCGCGAACCGGCGCGTGCTGTACGGCATGCAGCAGATGGGGCTGCAACCCGGCCGGCCCTACAGGAAGTGCGCCAAGATCGTCGGCGAGGTGATGGGCAACTACCACCCGCACGGCGACCAGGCCATCTACGACACGCTCGTGCGCATGGCGCAGCCCTTCAACATGCGGGCGACCCTCGTCGACGGCCAGGGCAACTTCGGCTCCGTGGACGGCGACCCCCCGGCCGCCCAGCGCTATACCGAGGCGCGGCTCACCCGCCTCGGCGCCTCGATGATGGAGGACATCGAGCGCGAGACGGTCGACTTCCAGCCGACCTACGACGACAGCTCCGTCGAGCCGACCGTCCTGCCGACCGTGCTGCCGAACCTGCTCGTCAATGGCGCCGCCGGCATCGCGGTCGGCATGGCCACGAACGTGCCCCCGCACAACCTCGGCGAGGTCGTCGACGCGCTCACCTTCCTGCTCGGGAACCGGGACCTGACGCCCGACGAGCGGCTCGAGGCGGTGATCGCGCGGATCCACGGGCCCGACTTCCCGACCGCCGGTTTCATCATGGGCCGCGAGGGGATCCTCTCCGCCTACCGCACCGGCCGCGGCTCGATCGTGATGCGCGCCCGCGCCGAGATCGAGGTCAAGAAGAACGACCGCGAGTCGATCGTCATCACCGAGATCCCCTACCAGGTCAACAAGGCGCGGCTGATCGAGAAGATCGCCGAACTGGCGCGCGACGAGCGGGTGCGCGGCATCGCCGACGTGCGTGACGAGTCCGACCGCCGCGGCATGCGGGTGGTCGTCGACGTCAAGAAGGGCGAGCCGGCCCAGGTCGTCCTCAACAACCTCTACAAGCACACGCCGCTGCAGGACACGTTCGGCGCGATCTTCCTGGCGATCGTCGAGCAGCGCCCGCGCGTGCTGAACATCCTCGAGTGCTGCGAGCTGTTCCTCGACTTCCGCCGCGACGTGGTGCGCCGGCGGGCCGCCTTCGAGCTGCGCAAGGCCGAGGCCCGCGCCCACGTGCTCGAGGGCTACGTGATCGCGCTCGACCACCTCGACGAGGTGATCGCCCTCATCCGCGCCGCCGACAGCCCGCAGCTGGCCCACGCGGGGCTCGTCGCCCGCTTCGGCCTCAGCCCGATCCAGGCCGACGAGATCCTCAAGCTGCAACTGCAGCGGCTGACCGGCCTCGAGCGGCAGAAGATCGTCGACGAGTTGCGCGAGCTGCGCCTGCGCATCGCCGACCTGCGCGACATCCTGGCCTCGGCCCAGCGCATCGACGCCATCATCGGCGAAGAGCTGCGCGCGGTCCGCGACGCCCACGCCGATCCGCGCCGCTCCGAGATCGTCGCCGCCGCCAACGAGATCGCGGTCGAGGACCTGATCGCCGACGAGGACGTCGCGATCTCGATCACGCACACCGGCTACATCAAGCGCACCGCGATCACCACCTACCGCTCGCAGCGGCGCGGCGGCCGTGGTCGCGTCGGCATGAAGACCAAGGACGAGGACTTCGTCTCCGACCTCTTCATCGCCTCCACCCACTCCTACATCCTGATCTTCACCAACCGCGGCCGGATCTACTGGCTCAAGGTGCACGAGATCCCCGACGTCGGCCCGCAGGGCAAGGGCAAGGCGATCGTCAACCTCGTCCAGCTGCAGCCGGGCGAGAAGCTCGCCGCGTTCTGTGCGGTGCGCGACTTCGCCCAGGGCGGCTTCGTGCTGCTCGCCACGAGCCGCGGGATCATCAAGAAGACCGAGCTCGCCGCCTTCTCCAACCCCCGCCCCTCGGGCATCATCGCCCTGTCGATCGAGGACGGCGACCGCCTGATCGCAGCCGTCCTCACCTCCGGCCAGGACGAGCTCCTGATCGGCACCGGCAGCGGGATGGCGATCCACTTCTCGGAGGAGGACGCCCGGCCCATGGGCCGTAACGCCTACGGGGTCAAGGGGATAGCGCTCGAAGAGGGCGACGCGGTCGTCAGCCTCCAGGTGGTCCGCGAGGGCGGCACCGTCCTCACGGTGACCTGCAACGGCTACGGCAAGCGCACCCCGCTCGACGAGTACCGCCTCCAGTCGCGGGGCGGCAAGGGCCTGATCAACATCAAGACATCCGACCGCAACGGCCCGGTCGTGGGCGTCAACTTCCTGCGCGCCGAAGAAGAGGTGATGCTGATAACCGAAAAAGGTATGATCATCCGCCTGAACACGGCGGATATCTCGACGATCGGGAGAAACACCCAGGGGGTCCGCCTCATACAACTCGAGGAGGGTGACCACCTCGTCTCGGTGGCGCGGCTGGCGGAGCGCGAGGACGACGACGAGAGCCTGGCGGGTCCCACGCCGGCGGGCGGGGGACCGGGAGCGTCCAAGGAGGACTCATGAGGGAGCGAGCAACAGCACTGGCGGTGGTCTTGGCCCTTGCGCTGGCGGGAGCGGCCTGCGGGGGCGGAGCGGAGACCAACGTCGTGAACCAGTACTTCACCGCGCTCCGCGCGGGCGACACGAACACGCTCACCAGCTTCGCGATGGTCCAGTTCGACAAGCCTGTCGAGGACTACAAGGTCGTCGCGGTGGGCACCGAGACGAAGAGCCCGGCTCCGCTCCCCGACCTCGTCAAGAAGGCGGCGGACCTCGAGGCGCAGCAGAAGACCAACGAGAAGGAATACCGGACCTGGGGCAACGACCTCGCGGTCTACCCCAAGCTCGACGAGATGCGCGCGGCCCGCGCCAAGGGCTCAAAGCTCTCCGCCGGCCTGCAGGCCGTCGCCGACAAGTTCGACGGCTTCCAGTCGAAGGACCGTGAGCTCAAGAAGGCCGTGGCCGAAGCCAAGGCCGCGGTCGAGCGCGAGAAGCGCAACGTCGCCCTCTCGATCGGCCAGGTCGAGGACATGGAGACGCTGACGGGCGACGTCATCTCCAAGGACGTCACCATCGACCTCAAGGTCGCGGGCCAGACCAAGCCCTACGTGATGACGCTGCGCAAGTACGACCTGGCCGGCGGCACCGGCGGCCGGATGGTCGCCCGCTGGGTCGTCGAGACGCTGCAGCCCAAGAGCTAGCGCGCCCCCGTCGGCGCCGCAACCCGCGCCCCGGGACGGGTCGAACCGTCCCGCGGGCGCGTTCGCCGTCTCTAGACCAGCTCCAGTCCCGCGTAGCGCGCGACGAGCTTCTTGGCCCCCACCCCGGGGAACGACACCGCCAGCTTGAGGTCGTCTCCCTCTCCCTCGCGCCGCAGCACCGTGCCGACCCCGAACAGCGGGTGCCGCACGCGCACACCCGGGCGGAACTCCGCCTCGCCCGGGGCGCCGGCCGGGGGCGCCGACGCCGCCGCGCGCGCGGCGGCCGCCAGCCAGGGAGGCGTCTGCGAGGGCGGCGCAGGCCGGCTGCCCGTCGGCTCGCCGCGCCGCGCCGCGGCGAACAGCCCGCCCGACCGCTCGAGGCCCTCTTGCGGGATCTCGTCCAGAAACCGGCTCGGCTGCGTCACCCGCCGCTGGCCGAAGACGGCCCGGCTGCGCGCCCACGACAGGTGCAGTCGTTCCATGGCGCGCGTCATGCCCACGTAGCACAGCCGCCGTTCCTCCTCGAGACCCTCCTCGCTCTGCAGGCTGCGCGAGTGCGGGAGCAGGCCTTCCTCGAGGCCCACCAGGAACACCGAGTCGAACTCGAGGCCCTTGGCGGCATGCAGCGTCATCAACAGCACGGGCACGTCGTCGCGGAGCTTGTCCGTCTCGGACACGAGGGCCGCCCTGTCCAGGAAACCCGCCAGCGTCGGCGCTTCCTCGCGCGCGTCGTAGTCGGCTGCGGCCCCGAGCAGTTCGGCGAGGTTCTCCAGCCGCTCCTGGCTCTCCTGCGAGTCCTCGCGTGCCAGCGCAGCGCCGTACCCGGTCACCTCCAGCGTTCGCTCGATCAGGCGCTTGAGTCCCGCCAGCCCCGCGTCGGTGCGCAGCGTCTCGACAGCCTCGCGGAACTGCCGCAGCGCCACCAGCGCCCGGCCCGGGAGCGCGGCGTCGTCGGTCAGGCGGACGAGCGCGTCCCAGGCGCTCTCGCCGCGCGCGGCGGCGGCGCGCTCGATCTCCTCGACCGTCTTCTGGCCGACCCCGCGCGCTGGCACGTTGACCACGCGCCGCAGCGCCACCGTGTCCCGCGGGTTGAGCGCGAGGCGCAGGTAGGCGAGCACGTCCTTCACCTCGCGCCGCTCGTAGAAGCCCACGCCCCCGAGGACCAGGTACGGCACGCGGGCCCGCAGCAGGCCCTCCTCCAGCAGCCGGCTCTGGGCGTTCATCCGCATCAGCACCGCGACGCGCCCCTGCCCGCGCACGCGCGCCGTGCGCTCGACCACCCAGGCGGCCTCCTCGTACTCGTCGAGCGCCTCGTGCAGCCGCACCGGCTCGCCGCCGCCCTTGACCGCCCGCAGGGTCTTGCCCTTGCGCCGCACGTTGCGCGCCACGAGCGCCGAGGCGGCGTCGAGCACGTTCTGGCTCGAGCGGTAGTTCTCCTCCAGCCGGAAGACGCGCGCCCCGGGGAAGTCGCGCTCGAAATCCAGGATGTTCTGGATGTCGGCACCGCGCCAGGAGTAGATCGACTGGTCCTCGTCGCCCACGACCGTCAGGTTGCCGTTCGGTCCCGCGAGCAGCCGCACCAGTTCGTACTGGACCCGGTTCGTGTCCTGGTACTCGTCCACCAGCAGGTACGGGAAGCGTCGCCGCCAGGCCTCGAGCACCACCGGGTCGGAGCCGAGCAGGTCCTTCGCCCGCAGCAGCAGGTCGTCGAAGTCGAGCGCCCCGGCCGCGCGCAGGATCTCGGCGTAGCGCGTCATCACCCGCTCGGTGAGACCCGCGGCGAAGCCGTCCTCGTCAGCCGCCTCGCGACCCGAGTTCTTGCGCGCCGAGATGCGCGAGAGCAGCCGCCGCGGCGGGTGCAGCTTCTCGGACAGGTCGAGCGCGCGCATCGCCTCGCGCACCGCGGAGAGCTGGTCGCTCTCGTCGTAGATCAGGAACCCCGGCGGCAGTCCGGCGGCCGTCGCCTCGCGGCGCAACAGGCGCACGCACAGGCTGTGGAAGGTGGAGATCACGGATCGCAGCGGCCGGCCCTCGAGCAAGCGCTCGGCGCGGCCGCGCATCTCCTCGGCCGCCTTGTTGGTGAAGGTGACCGCCAGCACGCGCTCGGAAGCGACGCCGCGCTCGAGCACCAGGTGCGCCACGCGGTGGGTGATCACGCGGGTCTTGCCGCTGCCGGCGCCGGCCAGGATCAGCACCGGGCCCTCCACCGCGCTCACCGCGGCGCGCTGGTTGGGGTTGAGCGAGGAGAGCAGCGGTGACGGCGTGTTCACGGGCGAAGAGCCTACTCGACCGTGACGGACTTGGCGAGGTTGCGCGGCTGGTCGACGTCGCGCCCGGCCCGCACCGCCACGTGGTAGGCGAGCAGCTGCAGCGGGATCACGGTCAGGAACGGCGACCACAGCTGCGGGCCGGCCGGGATCTCGAGCAGGCAGTCCTCGCGCCCGTCGAGCAGCGCGCGCAGCGAGGCGTCGCCGGCGGCGCCGACGGCGATCAGGCGTCCGCCACGAGCCTTCACCTCCTGCAGGTTCGACAGCATCTTCTCGTGCACGTGGCCCTGCGGCACGAGCGCGACCACCGGCAGGTCCTCGTCGACGAGCGCGATCGGTCCATGCTTCATCTCCCCGGCCGGGTAGCCCTCGGCGTGCAGGTACGAGAGCTCCTTCAGCTTGAGCGCGCCCTCGAGCGCGATCGGGTAGTTGACACCCCGCCCGAGGTAGAGGAAGTCCCGCGCCCGCGACAGCGTGCGCGCCACCTCCTCGACCGCCTTCTCCGCCTCGAGCGCGCGCTCCATCTGGAGCGGCACGCGCGTCAGCTCCGCGAGGTGGGCGCGGCAGGCCTCGGCCGAGAGCGTCCCGCGCAGCCGGCCCAGGTGCAAAGCCAGCAGCGCGAGCGCGACCAGCTGCGCCGTGAAGGCCTTCGTCGAGGCGACGCCGATCTCCGGGCCGGCGTGGGTCAGCAGCGAGCCGGCGGCCTCCCGCGTCAGCAGCGAGCCCTGCACGTTGCAGATCGCGAGCCCGGTGGCGCCGCGCCCCGTGGCCTCGCGGAACGCGGCCAGCGTGTCCGCGGTCTCGCCGCTCTGGCTGATCGCGACCGCCACCGTGCCGGGGCCCACCAGCGGCGTGCGATAGCGGAACTCGCTGCCGTAGTCCACCTCGGCCGGCAGCCCCGCCAGGTGCTCGATCAGGAACTTGCCGACGAGCGCCGCGTGCCAGCTCGTGCCGCAGGCGAGCAACACGACGCGCGAGGCCTCGCGCAGCCGCTCGGCCGCCGGCCCGAGCTCCTCGAGGTGGACCTCGCCTTCCTCCAGGCTGATCCGTCCGAGCAGCGTGTCGCGCATGGCGCGCGGCTGCTCGTGGACCTCCTTCAGCATGAAGTGGCGATAACCGCCCTTCTCGGCCTGCACCGGGTCCCAGGCGACCCGCTGGGCCGTGCGCGACACGGCAGCACCGGCAAGGTCCGTGATGAGCACCTCGCCGGGCGTCACCACCGCGAGCTCGCCGTCGGCGAGGAAGAGGAAGTCACGCGTGTAGGGCAGCAGCGCGGGAATGTCCGAGGCCACGAAGCGCTCGCCGTCCCCGACGCCGACCACCAGCGGCGGTCCCCTGCGAGCAGCCACCAGCCGCCGCGGCTCGTCGCGGTGCATGAGGACGACGGCGTAGACCCCCTCGACGAGCGCGAGCGCCCGCCGCGCGGCGTCCTCGAGCGAGCCGGCGTAGAGCGACTCGACGAGGTGTGCGAGGACCTCCGTGTCCGTCTGCGTGACGAAGCGGTGGCCCCCGGCCACGAGCCGCGCCTTGAGGGCGAGGTGGTTCTCGACGATCCCGTTGTGAACCACCACGATGCGGCCGGAGCAATCCAGGTGCGGGTGCGCGTTCTCCTCCGTCGGCCGACCGTGCGTCGCCCAGCGCGTGTGCCCCAGACCCCACTCCCCGGCGAGCGGGGCCGTCTCGAGGCTCGCGGCGAGGTTCTCGAGCTTGCCGGCGGAGCGGCGGCGCACGATCTCGCCCCTGCAGACGACGGCGATACCGGCCGAGTCATAACCCCGGTAGGCGAGCCGCCGCAGGCCGTCCAGGATCACCGGGACCGCGTCGCGGGCGCCCACGTAGCCGACGATGCCGCACATGACCGACCCTCCTCGCGCTCCGCGGACGAAAGCCCTGCCGCGAAGCGCCGCGCGGCCGAGGCTCCGGGTGCGGCTGACCTAGGGAGTGTCCTTCGCGGCCGCTCGGCGCGCCCGGCGCCTCTCGGCCCAGCCGGGCTTCGTGACCTGGCGCGCCCGCCCGAGCGCGAGCGCGTCCTTCGGCACGTCCTCGGTGATCGTGCTGCCGGCGCCCACGTAGGCGCCCTCGCCTATCTTCACCGGCGCGACCAGCGTGGCGTCGCTGCCCACGAAGGCCCCGTCGCCGATCGTCGTGGGGCTCTTCGTCACGCCGTCGTAGTTGCAGGTGATCGTGCCGGCCCCGATGTTGACGTCGCTCCCGATCGTGGCGTCGCCGAGGTAGGTCAGGTGCTGCGCCTTGGAGCCGGCGCCCAGCTGCGTCTTCTTGAGCTCCACGAAGTTGCCCACGCGCGCCCGCGCCCCGACGCGGCTGCCGGGCCGCAGGTGCGCGAACGGACCCACGCTCGCCTCGGCCTCGACCACGCCCTCGCGCAGCAGGCAGTGGTCGAGCACCTGCGCACCGGGCCCGATCTCCATGTCGACGAGCCTCACGAAGGGCCCCACGACCGCCCCCGCCCGGACCACGGTCCTGCCCTCGAGGATCGTGAACGCCCGCAGCTGCGCGCCGGCCTCGACCACCACGTCTGGTCCCACCCGGGTGGTGCCAGGATCCTCGATGCGCACGCCTGCCGCGACCAGCGCCGCGAGCCGCGCCTCCGCTTCACCTGGGCTCATGGCCGGGTCAGGACAGGCTCGGGGCGACGAGGGCCTGGAACTCGGAGGCCCCGCGCAGGGGCTCGAAGTCGTCGTCGCGCCGCGCCTGGCTCCGGCTGGCCGGGTTCGCGTGGATCGCCGAGCGCAGCGCCTTCAGCGCCGCCGTGGGGTCCCCCGCCCGAGCCTGCGCCGCGGCGAGGCAGTACAGCGCGCTCTCGCTCCGCGGGTGGATCTCGAGCGCCTGCGTCAGGTACTTCACGGCCTGGGCGAAGTCGCCCCGGTTGTGGAGCACCACCCCGAAGTTCAGGAACTCCTCGAAGGTCTTCGGCCGGCCCGGGCGGCGCATCCGCTCGCACATCGCCCGGTAGGTGCGGGCCCGCTCGATCAGCTCCTGCTGGTCCACGTCCCCGTCGAGCAGCTCGTCGAGTAGACCCCGCGCCCGCTCGAAGTCCTTCTTTCCCAAGGCCTTGACTGCCCGCTCGTACAGATCGAGCGCCTGCTGGTAGCGCCGGTCGACGGGCGCCCGAACGGGCTTCTTCGTGATCTTGGTCTTCATTCCCATGACAGCGTGGAAGGCCCCCGAGCGCGTCACCTTAGCACGGCCCGGCGAGTGCGGCAACGCCGAGCCCCGACGGGCGTAGAATGGAGTTTTGGCCAGGCCATGAAAGACGCCGCCGGAGACGAGCCGATCCGCGTCAGGGGCGCGCGGGTGCACAACCTGCAGGCCCTCGACTGCGACATCCCGCGCAACCGCCTCGTGGTCATCACCGGCCCGTCCGGGTCGGGCAAGAGCAGCCTGGCCTTCGACACCCTCTACGCGGAAGGGCAGCGGCGCTACGTCGAGAGCCTCAGTCCCTGGGCCCGGCAGTTCCTCGAGCAGATGGAGCGGCCCGAGGTCGAGGAGGTGAGCGGCCTCTCGCCGGCCATCGCCATCGAGCAGCGGACGACGGTCGCCCACCCGCGCTCCACCGTCGGGACCGTGAGCGAGGTCTACGACCACCTGCGCGTGCTGTTCGCCTCGCTCGGCCGGCCGCACTGCCCCCGCTGCGGGGCGCCGATCGCCGCCCAGAGCGCCGAGGAGATCACCCAGCGGCTGCTGCGCCAGTCGCCGGGCGCCGTGGCCGTGATCGCTGCGCCGGTCGCCCGCGGCCGCAAGGGGGGCTACCGGAAGGAGCTCGCCGCGGCGCGGGCGGCCGGGTTGCAGCGCGCGCGGGTCGACGGCCGCGCCGTGAGCCTGCACGACCCGCTCGCGCTCGACCCGCGCCGCGGCCACCGCATCGACGTGCTCGTCGACCGCCTCGCCCTGCGGCCCGGCAGCGAAGAGCGGCTGCGCACGGGCCTCGCGAAGGCCCTCGAGCTCGCGGGCGGCGTCGTGCTCGTCTCGGTCGAGGGGCTCGGCGAACGGCTGCTCTCCCGCCACTTCGCCTGCGCGCGCTGCGACGTCTCGGTTCCCGAGCTGAGCCCGCGCAGCTTCTCCTTCAACAGCGCCCAGGGCGCCTGCCCGGCCTGCGACGGCCTCGGTCAGCGCTGGGCCGTCGATGCCGCGCGCGTGATGCCGGACCTCTCGAAGAGCGTCCTCGACGGCGCGATCCGGCCCTGGCACCGCCACGGTCCGCGCCTGCTGCGCGAGGCCCTGTTCGACGTGGCCGAGCGCCACGGCTTCTCGCTCGAGGTCCCGGTCGGCGAGCTGGCCGCGAAGGCCCGCGAGGTGCTGCTGCACGGCGACGACGCCGGTTTCCCGGGCGTCGTGCCTTACCTGCGCGGGCGCGCAGAGACGCTGCTGCGCATCGACCCCTCCCCAGGCGAGGAGGAGGGGGCGGACGGCGGCGAGGCCTTCGATGACCTGCGCCCCTACCTCAGCGAGGAACGCTGCCGCGCCTGCCGCGGCACGCGCCTGCGCGCGGAGAGCCTGGCGGTGCGGCTGGCGGGCCACTCGGTCGCGGACATCGTGCGCCTGCCGCTCGCCCAGGCGCGGGAGACCCTCGCCGCGCTCGCGTTCGACGAGCGCGAGCGCCCCGTCGCGGAGCGGGTGATCGCGGAGATCCTCTCCCGCCTCGAGGTGCTCGCCTCGCTCGGCCTGGGCTACCTCGCGCTCGACCGCGCGACCACCACGCTCTCCGGCGGCGAGGCCCACCGGCTGCGGCTCGCCACGCAAATCGGTGCGCGCATGCAGGGGCTGCTCTACGTGCTCGACGAGCCCTCGGTCGGCCTGCACCAGCGAGACAACGCGCGCCTGATCCGCACGCTGCAGGGCATCCGCGACGGCGGCAACACCGTGGTCGTGGTCGAGCACGACGAGGAGACGATCCGCGCCGCCGACTGGGTGCTCGACCTCGGCGAGGGCGCGGGGGCGCACGGCGGGCGGCTCATGTACGCGGGCGAGCCGGGCTCCATCAACGGCAGCCTGACCGGCCGCTACCTGCGCGGCGAGCTCGCGGTCCCGCTGCCGGGCGCGAGGCGCGCGCCCAGGGGCTGGCTGAAGATCATCGGCGCTCGCGCCCACAACCTGCGCGACGTCGACGGCGCGCTGCCGCTCGGCGCGCTCACCGCGGTCACCGGCGTGTCCGGCTCCGGCAAGTCCACCCTCGTCGAGGACGTGCTCCACCGGGCCCTCGCGCGCCGGCTCTACCGGGCCGCCGCCGAGCCGGGCCGCCACCGCGCCATCGACGGCGCCGAGGCGATCGACAAGGTGATCGCGATCGACCAGAGCCCGATCGGGCGCACGCCCCGCTCGAACCCGGCAACCTACACCGGGGCCTTCGCGCTCGTCCGCGAGCTGTTCAGCCTGGTACCCGAGGCCCGCGCGCGCGGCTTCAAGCCGGGCCGCTTCTCCTTCAACGTCAAGGGCGGCCGTTGCGAGGCGTGCCAGGGCGACGGAGTGCGGCGCGTGGAGATGCACTTCCTGCCGGACGTGTTCGTCCAGTGCGACGCCTGCCGGGGCCGCCGCTACAACCGCGAGACGCTCGAGGTGCGCTACCAGGGCCACAGCATCGCGGACGTCCTTGACCTGAGCGTCGATGCCGCCCGGGACCTGCTCTGTGCGCACCCGAGGCTCGCCCGCCTGCTCTCGACGCTGAGCGAGGTGGGCCTCGGCTACCTGCGGCTGGGCCAGAGCGCGACGACGCTCTCGGGCGGCGAGGCGCAGCGCGTGCGGCTCGCCCGCGAGCTGGGCCGGCGCGAGACCGGACGCACGCTCTACCTGCTCGACGAGCCCACGACCGGGCTGCACTTCGACGACGTGCGACGGCTGCTCGAGGTGCTCGGCCGGCTGGTCGACGCGGGCAACAGCGTCGTCGTGATCGAGCACAACCTCGACGTGGTGAAGAGCGCCGACTGGGTGGTCGATCTGGGTCCAGAAGCCGGCGAGCGCGGCGGCCGGGTCGTCGCGGCCGGTACGCCGGAACAGGTTTCCCGCTCGCGCCGCAGCCACACCGCCCGCTACCTGCGCCCGCTGCTGGCCGGCCCCCGCGGCTGACGGCCCCGTGGCCGCCAGGCCACACTCGCCCCCCGCCCGTGGCTCGCCAGCCACGCGCCCGTGGGCCAGCGCGACACTAAGCTACAGAAAACAAAGACACATCGCGCACGGCATCGGGCTTGCTAGCTAGAGTGCGACGTCATCTTGCGTCTGCACACGAGGCCCGAGTCAACATGGTCTACCGACGAACGCTGAGACGCGAGGTGGCGTGCACGGGCATCGGCCTTCACTCCGGGCGCCTGGTGCGCCTGCGGCTGCGTCCCGCCCCAGCCGAGCACGGCATCCGTTTCCTGCGAACCGACGTCGGTGTCGAGATCCCGGCAAGCCTCGCCCACATCGGCGGTCAGGACCACGCGACCACCCTGCGGCGTGACGGCGTCTCGATCGGCACCGTCGAGCACCTGCTCTCCGCGCTGTCGGGCCTCGGCGTCGACGACGTGCTCGTCGAGGTCGACGGCCCCGAGGTTCCGATCCTCGACGGCAGCGCCGCGCCGTTCGTGATCCTCCTGCACGAGGCCGGCCTGCGGCCGCTCGCCGTGCCGCGGCTGCAGCTGCGGGTGCTGCAGCCCGTCGAGGTCGTGCAGGGGGCCAAGAGCGTCCGGCTCGTGCCGGCCGAGCACTTCGAGATCCGCTACACGATCGGCTTCGACCACCCGCTGCTGCGCCACCAGTCCTGCTCGTTGCGCCTCGGCCCTCGCAGCTACACGGAGCTCGTCGCCCCTGCCCGCACGTTCGGCTTCCTGCGCGAGGTCGAGCTGCTGCGCAAGGCCGGCCTCGCGCTCGGCGGCAGCCTCGAGAACGCGGTCGTGATCGGCGAAACGGGCGTCCTCAACAACAAGCTGCGCTTCGAGGACGAGTTCGTGCGCCACAAGATCCTCGACGCGGTGGGCGACCTGGCGCTGCTCGGCCACCCCCTGCTCGGACGCCTCGAGGCCACCAAGGCGGGTCACGCCCTGCACGCCGCCGTGGCGCAGAAGCTCATCGCGACGCCGGGCGCCTTCGAGCTGGTACCGGCCGCCGGCGCAACGGTGCCCGAAGCGACGGCAGGCGCCCCGGCGCTGCGCGCGCTCGAGGCCTGAGAGGGCTACTTCTCCCCTGCGGCGGCCACCGTCGCCGCCACCGTCAGCTCCAGCAGCGGCGTCTTCGGGTCGTTCGAGCGCACCAGCACCCGCCGCTCAACGCGTCCCTTGTAGTCCCGGGTCTCGAGCGACACGCTCAGCGGCGTCGTGCGCCCGGGCGCGAGCGAAGTCTCGCCGGCGATCGCGGCGGTGCAGCCGCACGTGGTCGTCACCTTCTCGATCACCAGCGTTCGCTCGCCGGCGTTGCGCAGCGTGAACTCCTTGCGCAGCGTGCGCCGTGGCAACGCCTTGCCGAAGTCGAACCCCGCGGGCTCGACGCGGATGAGCGGCGCGGGTTCCGGCGCCGCGGGCGCCTGCGCGCCTCTCGCGGGCAGGCCCGCGAGCAGCAGCGCCGCGGCAAGCAACCGCGCGCGCGCGCTCAACGCCCGCCCCCGGCCGCGCGGCCGCGGCCCTTCTTCTTCGCGACGGCCGTGAGCCGGCGGGCGTAGGCGTCGAGCATCTCGCTCTCGTAGGTGTTGTAGTTCAGGAACAGGCTCTCCACGAGGTACCGGCGGCGGTCCTCGGCGCCCATCTGGTCGACGATCGACTCGAGCTCGCGCATCATGTCCTCGAAGGAGCCCTTGAACTGGCGCCGCAGCGTCACCTCCTGATAGAGGGCCTCGAGCACCGCCAGCAGGTCGCCGTCGAGCGGGATCTCGTGCCCGGTCGAGAGGCGCAGCTTGCCCATCACTCGCTCCGGCTCGCGCCGAACTCCGCGAAGGCGTCCTCTTCGTCCCGGTGCAGCGGCACGATCTTGTGCACGCCGGTCATCGAGATCATGGTCTCGACGCGCGGCTGCAGGCTCGCGAGCCGCAGCGCGCCGCCCTTCTCCTGCAGCAGCCGGTGCACGTCCATCAGGCAGCCGATCGAGGCGCTGTCGAGATAGCTCACCGCCGCCAGGTCGATCATGACCTTGCGCGAGCCCGCCTCCACCTTCAGCCGCACCTCGGAGAAGAAGGAGGACAGCACCGGGTACGTCAGCTTCGCCTCCTTCACCCGCACGATCGTCACGTCGCCTCGCTCTTCGAACGCGAGCTGCATCACTTCACCTCCCGCCGCCTGAACGGCCTCGTGCCCGGTCCCCGCCGCGGCGGCTGCTGGGCGCGGAGCAGCAGCCGCGCCAGCTCCTCGCGGCCCCGGTTGATCCGGCTCTTGACGGTGCCTTCCGGCAACGCGAGCCGCAGCGCCATCTCCTGGTAGCTCAGCCCCTGCAGGTCGCGCAGGATCACGGCCTCGCGCAGCTTGGCCGGCAGCTGCTCGAGCCCGCCCCGCACCAGGCTGCGCCGGTCCTGGTCCTCGAGCGCGCGGTACGGGTTGCCCGAGGACGCCGGCGCCAGGTCGTAGGCGAGCGCGTCCTCGACCACGACCTCCTTCTCGCGCTTGCTCGCGCGATAGCGGTCGATGCAGTAGTTTCGGGCCACGCTCGAGAGCCAGGTGCCGAAGTCGGCGTCGCGGTTGAACTTGTCGAGGCTGCGGAAGACCTTCAGGAAGATCTCCTGGGTCAGGTCCTCCGCCTCGTCGTGCTTGCCGGTGAACTTGTAGGCGATGTGGAACACCCTGCGCCGGAAGCGGGCGATCACGAGGTCCCACGCCGAGTTGTCCTTCCGCAGGCAGCGCTCTATGAGCTCCGCGTCGGAAGGGGAGAGCTTCCCCTCGTCCAAAGGCTCGCTTCCCGCGACCCCTGCGGCGCGCAGCACGGTCGCCAAGTCCACGATCATATTGGCGTGTCCGCGCGCGGGTCAATGCAGCCGCTCGCGCGCGGCTGCCTCACTTGAGTTCCGGTCGCCCCGCCACGGTCCAGGCCGTGTACCAGTAGCTACCGGCGTCCTCGGCGGCACGCGAGAGCCGCTCGCGCAGGATCGGGCCCACGCGCCGCGCGAGGTCCTCGAAGTAGATCTCGCCGTAGCCGGGCTTGCCGCGCCGCGCGAGCTCCTCGAGGTAGAGCGTGTTGTCGAGCCAGACGTAGGTCGCTGCGAGCATCGAGAACACGTATTCCTTCGGGTCGTCGAGGTAGTTGGCGGCGTCGGGCGAGAGCTTCAGGTTGTTGACCGCCTGCGGCAGCTTCTCGACGAGGCGCGCGTAGAGGCCGTGCTGGCCCGTCTTCTGGCCGTCGAAGTTCTCGGTGAGGTTCAGTACCGTGTGCAGGTCCACCACCAGGCTCGCGAGCACGTCCGACTCGGCCAGGATCCTCTGCTTGTCGCGGGCCCTCATCGCCTCGACCAGACGCGCGTACGACTCCTGCAGCAGCCACGGCAGCCGGCCGATGCCCTCCGCCTTCGCCCCGTACTTGGCCTTCAGCGCCGCCTCCGAGCGCGGCAGCTCGCTGAACGGGAACGGCAGCAGGCGGTCCACGAGGAAGCGCCGGTCCGCAGCGCGCGGCGGAAACTCGGGCTCGAGCCCCTGCGAGGGGATCTCGGCGCGGTGCTCCTTGTAGAAGCCCTTGAGCGGCTTCGGCAGCGAGTCGACCGCCGCCGCCACCGTCGCCTGCAGCGCGAGCTCGACGACCGCGCCCGGTCGGGCCTTCTCCCCGGGCCCGCCCGGCCCCGGCGGCTTGCCGCCCGGGCCCGGGCTCGCCGGAGGTGCAGGCTGCGCCCCGGCGAGGCTGGCCAGCGCCAGCGCCACGACAGCGAAACTGAGCGATCGAACCGCGAGATCTCGCCTCATCGTCCTAGCGTCTCCTTCCGACCAGTCTGCCCCTCAGGCCCGGGCCGCGGCCAGCAGCCGGACCTCGCGCGCCCCTGCCGCGGTGAGCGCGCGCGCACACGCCTCCGCGGTCGCGCCGGTCGTCACGACGTCGTCGACCAGCGTCACGATCCGTCCGGCGACCGCCCCGCGTCGCCGCGCCACGAACGCCTCGCGCACGTTGCGCCGGCGGTCCCGCGCGCGCAGGCCCGACTGCGGCGCGGTGTCGCGTCGGCGCACCAGCGCGTCCGCCGCGCACGGCCGCCCGCTGCGCCGCGCCAACTCCTGCGCGATCAGCCCCGACTGGTTGAACCCCCGCTCGCGCAGCCGCCGCGGGTGCAGCGGCACCGCGACCAGCACGTCGCTCGTCTCGACGAGCGCGCGCGCCCCGGGCTGCTCGAGCAGCAGGGCCGCGAGCCGTTGCGCCGCCCGGCGCCGGCCCGCGTACTTGAGCTCGTGCAGCACGACCCGCAGCGACCCCTCGTAGGGACCCAGGCTCGCCGCCGCCGCGATCGGCTGCAGCCCGCGCCGGCAGCGCCCGCAACAGGCGCGCCCGGCCACGAGCGGCAGCCCGCAACGGCAGGCCGACACCTCGTGGCGCGGCAGCGACGACCAGCACGGCTCGCACAGCGGGCCGCCGCGTGGCCGCGACAGCAGGCTGCCGCAGGCCGGGCAGGCCGACGGGAACACCACCGCCAGCAGCGGGTCGACCAGGCGACGGGCGGCCTCCTGGGCCAGGGTCAGGTCCATGGCGCTACAGCTGACCCGACTCTTGCTTCTCCTGGCACGACAGGCACAACCGCGCCCACGGCACGGCCTCGAGCCGCTTGGCGTTCATCTCCTCCTCGCAGGCGGCGCAGACCCCGTAGCGGCGCGCGTCGATGCGCAGGATGGCCGCGTCGACCATCTGCAGCAGCTCGCGCTCGGTGTTCGACAGGCTGAACAGGAACTCCTTCGTGTAGGAGTTCGCCGCCTTGTCCGCGATGTCCTGGGTGGCCTCGCCGTCCGCTTCCATGCCGTAGCTCTTGTTCTTGCGGTAGGCCTCCAGTATCTCCTTCTTCTTGAGCAGCAACCGCTCCCGTACCGTCTTCAGCTTCTTCTGGTCCATATCTGAGTGCGTCCTTCCCCCGGGGCTACCCGATCCCAAAGCGGCGCCGCTTCTCCCAAAGAGCCTTGCGCGAGATCCCGAGCACGGCCGCCGCGCGGGTCTGGCTGCCGCCGACGGCGTCGAGCACGTGGCGGATGTAGGCGAGCTCGACGTCCTTGAGGCTGGGGCGGCGGTCGCGGCCGGCCCACAGCGTCTGCATCTGCTCGCGCAGCTGCTGCGGCAGGGCCGTGGCCGCCACCTCGCCCTCGGCCGTGACGAGCGCGGCCCGCTCCATCACCGAGCGCAGTTCGCGCACGTTGCCGGGCCATAAGTATCCCTTGAGCAGCTCGCCCGCCTCCGGCGCGATGGCGCAGGCCCGGGTGGCGCCCGCAGCGCGCTCGCGCGCCAGGAAGGCGAGCGCGAGCGGCAGCACGTCCTCGCGCCGGTCGCGCAGCGGCGCGAGCACCAGCCGCACCACGTTGAGGCGGTGGAACAGGTCCTCGCGGAAGCGCCCGGCCCGCACGGCCGCCGCCAGGTCCACGTTCGAGGAGGCCACGAAACGCACGTCCACCTCGATCGTGCGCGTGCCGCCCACGCGCTCGAAGCGGCGCTCCTCCACCACCCGCAGCAGCTTGGCCTGCAGCTCGGGCGCCAGGTCCTGGACCTGGTCGAAGTAGAGCGTGCCGCCCCCGGCCATCTCGATCTTGCCGGACTTGGCCGCGTGCGCGTCGGTGAAGGCGCCACGCTCGTGGCCGAACAGCTCGGACTCGAGCAGCTCGGCCGGGATCGACGGGCAGTGGACCTTGATGAACGGCCCCTCGCGGCGCGGGCCACCGTAATGCAGCCAGTGCGCCACCAGGTCCTTGCCGGTGCCGCTCTCGCCCTCGAGCAGCACCGGGCTGCGCGCCTCGGCCAGGCGCAGCACGAGCGGGACCAGCTCGCGCATCGCGCGCGACTCGGCCACGACGCCCGCGAGCGCGCCGGTCGCCGCCGTGCTCACCCCTCGAGCTCCAGCCGGCCCGCCCCGCCCCACAGCCGCTCGAGGTCGTAGAAGGCCCGCGTGCGCGGGGTGAAGGCGTGGACCACGAAGTCGTCCCAGCTGGCGCTGGTTGGTGCCCGAGACGAGCAGGAAGAAGTCGGTGAAGTCGGCCGTCTGCCGCAGGTCCAGCACGACCACGTTCTCGGCCTTCTTCGCGAGCGCGGCCCGGGCGGCGGCCTGGACCAGGTGGGGCAGCTTCATGCGTAGAGCCTCCGCTCGGAGATGTAGGCCGCCACGGCGTCGGGGACCAAATAGCGCACGCTGCGGCCGTCCCGCGCGCGCTCCCGGATCGCCGTCGCGGAGATCGCCAGCGCCGGCCCGTCGACGCGGTGGACCGGCCGCGAGGACGCGAAGGGCGGCGCCAGCCGCGAAAGCTCCACGCCGGGCCGCGCCACGACAGCCACTTCGACCAGCGAGAACAGGCGCTCGGGCTCGCGCCAAGTGGTCATCTCGGGCCAGGTGTCGGCGCCGACCAGCAGGAACAGCTGGTCGAGCGGGCGCGCGGCGCCGAGCGCCGCCACCGTCTCGACCGTGTAGCTCGGGCCGCTGCGCCGCAGCTCGTCGTCCCAGGCCTCGAAGCGGGGGTGCGTGGCCGCCGCCAGCCGGGCCATCGCCAGGCGGTCCGCCGCGGCCGTCAGCGGCAGGCCGCGGTGGGGCGGCACGGCGCTCGGCACGAGCGCGACGAGGTCGAGCGACAGCGCCTCGCGCGCGTTCTCCGCCGCGCGCAGGTGGCCCAGGTGCACGGGATCGAATGTACCCCCGAACAGGCCGATCCTCACGCGTTCTCCGAGGCGTCGAGGGCCCGGCTCGCGTCGACGAGGCCGAGCAGCCGGCGCTTCAGCTCGACGAGGCCCGCGCCGCTCACCGCGGAGACGGCGACCAGCTCCAGCCCCTCGCGCCGCGCCACCTCGGCGAGAGCCGGCAGCGGGTCGTCGCTGCCCACGGCGTCGCGCTTCGATGCCACCACCACCTGGGGCCTGTCGAGCAGAGCCTCGTCCCAGCGCCGGACCTCCTCGCGCACCAGGCGCAGGTCCTCGACCGGGTCGCGCCCGCTCGTGCCCGAGGCGTCCACCACGTGCACCAGCGCGCGCGTGCGCTCCACGTGGCGGAGGAACTGCAGCCCGAGGCCCGCCCCGTCGGCGGCGCCTTCGATGATGCCCGGGATGTCGGCGGCCACGAAGCTGCGCTCGTCCACCTCCACGACGCCGAGCACGGGCGACAGCGTCGTGAACGGGTAGTCCGCCACCTTGGGGCGCGCCGCCGAGAGCCGCGAGAGCAGCGTCGACTTGCCGGCGTTCGGCAGCCCGAGCAGGCCCACGTCCGCGATCAGCCGCAGGTCGAGGCGCAGCCAGCGCTCCTCGCCCGGCTCGCCCGGCTCCGCCTCGCGTGGGGCGCGGTTGCGGTTGGACAGGAAGGAGCGGTTGCCGCGCCCGCCCCGGCCGCCGCGCGCGATCACGAGGCGGTCGCCCACCCGGAGCACCTCGCCGACCGGCTCGCCGGTCGCGTCCTCGCGAGCCGAGGTCCCGGGCGGCACCGCCACGACGAGATCGACGCCCTCCGCCCCGGTGCGGTTCCCCGGGCCGCCGTGGCGCCCGCGCTCGGCGCGGTACTCGGAGTGGTAGCGCAGCGGCAGCAGTGTGTTCTGGTGGGACACCGCGAGCAGCACCACGTCGCCGCCCTTGCCGCCGACGCCCCCGTCGGGACCGCCCCGCGGCACGTGGGCCTCCCGGCGGAAGCTCACGCAGCCGTTTCCGCCGTCGCCAGCCTTGACGAGAATCTTGACCTGATCGACGAACATCCGCGACCGCCCGCTGGGGTCAGGGTGCCGGGCGGCTGGCCGGGTCTTCCCGCTAGCTCGCGGCCGGCGGCACCACGCTCACGAACTTGCCGCGGCCGCCGTGGTCCTCGAAGCGGACGCAGCCGTCCACGAGGGCGAACAGCGAGTGGTCCCGGGCGAGCCCCACGTTCCTGCCGGGCTTGAAGCGGGTGCCGTGCTGCCGCAGGATGATGCCCCCGCCGCGCACCGTCTGCCCGCCGAACACCTTCACGCCGAGCCGCTGCGAGTTGCTGTCCCGCCCGTTGCGGCTCGATCCCTGGCCCTTCTTGTGCGCCATGTCGAACTCCCGTCAGGCCTGGACCGCGTCGATCCGAACGGCCGTGAAAGACTGCCGGTGGCCACGCGTCCGCCGGTAGTGCTTGCGCTTCTTGTACTTGAAGACGCGGACCTTCGCGTCGCGGTCCTGCTCGAGGACCGTGCCGAGGACCGTGGTGCCGTCGAGCAGGGGCTGGCCCACGCGGGTCTCGCCCTCGCCCGCCACCAACAGCACCTCGCCCAGGCTGACCTTGGAGCCGACCTCGCCCTCGAGCCGCTCGACCCGAACGACGTCGCCCGGCTGCACCCGGTACTGCTTGCCGCCCGTCCTGATGATCGCGTACACCGTCAGTCTCCTTCGGCCTCTAGTCCACGAAACCCCGATTCTAGCGGGGTTTCGGCCGGCGCGTCAATGGGTGGCTAGAAGTCGTAGCCGATCCAGAAGCTGAAGTCCCAGCCCTGGCTGGTGGTCGCGAAGTCCGTGTACTTCACCCAGTCGAAGTGCAGAGGGTAGCCGAGGAAGAACAGCTGCAGCCCGAAACCCCAGGAGGCGCGGCCGTCCTTCAGCCGCCAGCCCGTCACATCCTCGCCGAAGATCGGGTCGCGCACGTACGAAACGCCGGGCTGCTTCGTCGAAAAAGCGTAGCAGTTGTCCGGGTTGTCCGCCGTGCACTCCTGTCCCTTGAAGGAGGCGCCGCCGATCCCGAAGAACACCGTCCCGCGCAACGGCCCCAGGATTCCGATCGGCGTCGCGGCCAGGTTGATCAGCGGCAGGCGCAACTCGGCGTTGGCGAAGAAGCCGCGGTTGCCGACGAACCCGTAGTACGGGTAGCCGCGCAGCTCCATGTTGCCGCCGAAGTAGAAGTAGTCCGGGTTGTCGCCGGTCGAGTAGAAGCCCCGCCCGCGCAGCGCGAGCAGGGCGCTCGTCGGGCCGAGCCGCAGGTACTTGCGCACGTCGCCCTGGACCGTCTGGCGCTGGAGCAGGCCGCCGATGCCCGGCGCCACGGTGACGCCGAGGCTGAACGTGCTGCCCGAGAGCGGTCCGAACTCGGCGAAGCGCGTCGTCTCCTGGACGAAGCTGAGGGAGACGGGCGCCTGCCAGCCGTTGTTGAGGAAGCAGGGCAGCCCGAGGATCGCGTTCTGCTGGCAGACCTGCTGCTCGACGGCTGCGTCGCCGAACTGCTCCTTGACGTGCACGGCCCCGACACCCAGCTCGACCCGCCGGAAGGTGTCGAGCGGGTACTCGGCGAAGAGCTGCGCGCCCGAGAAGCGCTGGGTGGCGATCGCCAGGTCGCGCACGTTGTAGCCGTAGTAGCCGGCGTAGTACGAGGTGTACGGGTAGAAGAAGTACGTCTGGTCGAAGGCGTTCACCCCGTAGTGGATCCGGCTCGCCAGGTTCGCGTACTGCCCCTGGTAGATGCGGTACGACGCCACCGACAGCACCGTCGCCGAGAAGAGCTGGTCTCCCAGGGTGTCCGTGAGCGCGATCGCGCTGCCGCCGAAGAAGTCGCCGCTCGAGGTGACTCCCACGTTGATGGGCGGGCGGCCCTCGAGGTAGAGCCCCTCGAAGAGCTTCTTGCGCCGCTTGTTCTCGGGCACCATCTCGTGCGTCACGTCCGGCTGGAAGTCCACGAGGCCCTCGGAGGCCGCCCGCACCTCCTGCTCGACCTCCTTCACCGGCTCGGCCGAGTCCTTCATGTGCAGCTTGTACTCGCCCTTGTAGTAGGTGAGGAAGGCGAGCCGCTCGCCGCGCGGGGTCTTCACCGCGGCCGGCGCCATCGCGCCGCCGAAGACGTCCGTGTACTGCTGGATCGCTCCGGTCTGCAGGTCGAGGCTGCGCAGGTTCGGGATGTCGTCGTCCTCGTTCGAGGAGTAGTAGACCTTGGTGCCGTCGGAGGAGAAGGCCGGGGCCGTGTCGTCGAAGGCGCCGAAGGTGAGCTGGGTGCGGCGCGCCGGCTCGGCCAGCGGGAAGGCGTAGATCTTCGAGTGGCCGCTGACGCGCCGCTCGTAGACCACCAGCTTGCCGTCCGGGGAGACCTGGGGGTTGTTGTCGGCGTACTCGTCGTTCGTGAGGTTCGTGGTCGTGCCGCTGTCGAGGTCGAGCTTCCAGATGTCGGAAACGCCCTCCTTCAGCGCGGCGAAGAGCAGGGTGCGGCCGTCCGCCAGCAGGCAGGGGGCCTGCACCTCGTCGAGCGGCACGCGCACCTTCTTCTCGACCGCGCCGCCGAAGACCGAGATCAGAAAGAAGCTGCGGCCCTTGCCGGTGCGCGCGAAGAAGCCGATCCGGTCGCCGCCCGGGTCGAAGGCGATCGTGCGGCCGGCCACGAACTCGCTGTTGATCGACAGGCTCTCCCAGGCGGTGTCGAAGCCGCCGGTCAGGTTCTTGATGACGTTGCCGTCCTTCGTCGAGAGCAGAACCACGTCGGCCTCGCCCTCGTTGCGGTTGGCGGTCACCACCGCGGCGATCTCGCCCGAGGGCGACGGCGCGAAGGCGAAGGCCTGCGTGTAGCTCGTCTTCTCCGAGTCCGGCGAGAGGTCGCGGCCGAAGTCGTCGGGGCGCTGGCGGTCGCGGAAGGGCTTGAAGCGTTCCTTCAGCCACTTGTCGAAGGCCGCGTCGAACTCCTCGGGCGTCGTGCGGAAGGCCTGCTTGAACAGCTCCTCGGTGCCACCGCCCAGGATGCCCTTGCGCAGCGTGTAGAGGAACTGCCGGATGCCCTCCTTGCCGTAGCGGGCTTCGATGAACTCGAAGCAGGCGTGGCCCATGTTGTAGACGAGGCGCCCCGAGAAGGCCTCGAACTCGGCCCGCGACAGCTTCGGCACCTTGTCGGTGAGGGCCGCGTCGCGGATCATCATCAGGTCGAGCGGCTCCCAGATGCCGCGGAAGTAGTCGGCAAGCCCCTCGTCGACCCAGAGCGGTATCGGCCGCTGCGAGATGCCGAAGCCGAGCCCGCGCGGGATCAGGTCGAAGGCGAAGGCGTGGACCATCTCGTGGGTGATCAACCCCTGCAGCTGGTCGGGCGGCTCGTCGATCGGGATCACCATCCGGTTCTGCAGCGGCTCGGTGAAGGCCGCCACCTGCTCCGGCACGAAGGCCGGGAACAGGTTCGTCTGCTCGAACTCGGAGTGGGTCTTGTAGAAGATGACCGGGATCGGCTTGGGCATCTCGTGCTTGAGCCCGGTCGAGATCTTGAGGTAGCCGCTCTCGAGGTACGAGACGAGCCGCGCCATGTGCTGCTCGAACTCGGGGTAGTAGAACACCTCGAAGTGCGGGCTCTTGTAGACGCGCCAGGCGAAGTTGTCGTACTTCACCTTGTTCTTCCCGTAGTAGGGGATGAACTGGGCGGCCGCCTCCCTTGGCGGAGCGGCGAGCGCGGCGGCGGCGAGGAGCAGGGTGAGCGGGCGGAGCCTTCGCATCGTCGTCCCTTCTAGCGGAGCAGCACGCGCGTCCCGCGGATCTTCTGGGGCGTGATCACACCGAGGAAGTTGGGCAGCAGGCGGTCCATCAGCTCGAAGTAGGAGGAGAGGGAGGAGATGCGCTGGTCCTCGGAGTAGAGCACCTCCTCGGTGAAGCGCTCCTTGTGCAGGGTCTCGCCCGTCTTCGTGTCGATGAAGTAGAAGTCGGCGCTCAGGGTGAAGCCCTTGCGCTCCATGTAGCGGTTGCCGCGGTACAGGCGCGGCCGCCCGCTCGACGGGTCGCGCGCGACGCGCTCCTCTGGCTGGAAGCCCGAGCGGTTCTGGCTCTCGAAGCCGAGCTTGCCCGTCACCACCAGCGGTTGCTGGTACTCCTCGCCCATCTTGCGCCAGAACTCGGGGTCCTGGAGGATCTTGTCGGCCTCGAGCCGGAAGGCCTCCTTCTCCTCCTTGTCGTAGCGTCCCTGCTCGCCGAGCTTCTCGAGCACCTTCTCGAGGGCGTCCTGCAGCGGCGGCCGGTCCGGCTCGAGCACCTGCAGCCGTGTGTTCGAGCGCAGCTGGTTCTGCAGCAGGCGCGCGGTCTCGGAGGAGAGGTCGACGTCGGAGTCCTCGAGGTCCGTGACGAAGCCGGCGATCAGGATCCGGCGGAACTTCGAGACGTCGAGCTTGCTCTGCAGCGGGGTCTCGACGGGGACCTCGAGCACGCCGCCGCAGGCGGCGGCCAGCGTGGCGAGCAGGACGGCCAGGGCTCTCGGGGAGCGCATGGGCTACTTCTTCCTCCGGCTCTTGCGGTTCCTCTTGTCGTCGGCCTCGCGGAACAGGTCGAAGTTCTGCTGGATGTAGAGGTCGCCCGGCTTGAGGCCGAGCGCCTTCTCGTAGCACTCGCGGGCCTTGTCGAACTCGCCCATCTGCTCGAGCGACACGGCGAGGTCGTTGAGGGCGGAGGCGCTCTGCGGGTCGAGCGCCACCGCGCGCTCGAAGCGGAAACGGGCCTCCTGCCACAGGCCTTTCTGGGCCACGCGCAGGCCGAAATCGATCTGGTGGCGCGCCACGTCGTCGCCCGCCAGCAGCGGACCGGGCACGAGGAGGAGGAGCAAGACAAACGCCCGCATCACAGTGAGGCCTCCTCTCCAATGAAGGGAGTTGCGCTCGATGGTAGCCGCCGGTATCGGGCAACGCAAGGTCGCGCGGCCTGCTTCGCGGGCCCCGCCACGCCTTTTCACAGGTGCCTTTCCGGCGTTCACAAGCCGCCCGCGCGCGGACCTGCTGCGGCCCGCCCTCTCGCTAGCATCGAGGCCTCTCCCGGACAGGAACCGCGCATGGAACGTGATGGCGCGCCCGCCGCCGGCGGGATACGGGTCGTGCCGCTGGGGGACGTGGAATACCCCTCCTGGCTGCGACGCATCCACGAGCCCCCGTCCCGACTCTGGGTCCGCGGGCAGCTGCTCGCCGAGGAAGGCGAACGCTCGGTGGCGATCGTCGGCTCGCGGGCGGCGACGCCGCTCGGGCTCGCCTTCGCCCGCGGCCTGGCGCGAGACCTGGCCGGCGCCGGTCTCACCGTCGTCTCCGGCCTCGCGCGCGGGATCGACACCGCGGCCCACCTCGGCGCCCTCGACGCGGGCGGCCGCACGCTCGCCGTGCTCGGCTCCGGCATAGACGCCGTCTACCCGCGCGAGAACCTCGGGCTCGCCGCCGCGATCGCGCGAGCCGGCGCGCTCGTGAGCGAGTTCCCCCCCGGCACCTTGCCGCTGCCCTTCCACTTCCCGCGCCGCAACGCGACCATCGCGGGCTGCTCGCGCCTGGTGGTCGTCGTCGAGGCCGGCCTGAAGAGCGGCGCCCTGATCACGGCGCGCCTGGCCCTCGACGAGGGGCGCGACGTGATGGCCGTTCCGGGCCACCCGTCGCAACCGTCCTGCGCCGGCACGAACGCCCTGCTGCGCGACGGCGCCGCCCTCGTGCGCGACGCCGCCGACGTGCTCGCCGAGCTCGGCCTGGCGCCCCCGCCCGCCGCGCCCGCGGCGTCCGAAACCGATCCCGTGCTCGCCAGCTTCCGCCCCGGTGTCCCCGCCAGCATCGACGAGGTCGCGGGCCGGGTGTCGCAGCCGCTGCCGGCGCTGCTCGCGCGCCTGAGCGAGCTGGAACTCTCCGGGCTCCTGCGGCGGCTGCCGGGCGGGCTCTTCGTGAGAAGCTAGTCGGCCCGTGGCCCGCGCGCTCGTGATCGTCGAGTCCCCCGCCAAGGCGAAGACGCTCGGCCGCTTCCTCGGCCACGACTACGCCGTGCGCGCCTCCATGGGCCACGTGCGCGACCTGCCGAAGGACCGGCTGGCCGTCGACACCGCCCGGGGCTTCGCCGTCGAGTACGAGGTGCTCGCGTCCCGGCGCAAGGTGGTGAGCGAGCTGCGCGCGGCCGCGCGCGAGGCCGAGACCGTGTACCTCGCCGCCGACCCGGACCGCGAGGGCGAGGCGATCTGCTGGCACCTGGCCGAGGTCCTCGGCGGGTCGCGTCGCCGTTACCGCCGGGTCGCCTTCCACGAGATCACGCCCCGCGCGGTCGAGGCGGCGTTTCGCGACCCGCACGATCTCGACGCCCGCCGCGTCGACGCGCAGCAGGCCCGGCGCATCGTCGACCGGCTCGTGGGCTACAGCCTCAGCCCCCTGCTGTGGCGCGAGGTCCGGCGGGGCTTGTCGGCCGGGCGCGTGCAGTCGGTGGCGTTGCGCCTCGTCTGCGAGCGCGAGCGGGCGATCGCGGCCTTCGTCCCCGAGGAGTACTGGACGATCCGTGCCCGGCTCGACGCCGGGACGCCGCCCGTCTTCCCCGCGACGCTCGTGAAGATCGGCACGGCCAGGGAGGCGGAGGC
>JBGASI010000453.1:0-4138 GCA_044229815.1 Vicinamibacteria bacterium
CGGCGCGCCTCGCGCTGCTCGACGGCGACCGGCCGCGCTTCGACTGGTGGGCGGCCACCTGGGTCGCCCAGCGGCTCGAGAGCCCGCAGCTGCGGCCCGTGCTCGCCGCGGCCGTCTCGTCCGGCGACCCGCGCTCGCGCGCGCTCGCCGCGCGCGGCCTCGGCGCGCTGAAAGACCCTGCCGCGGCCGAGCTGCTGCTGCCGCTCGTGCGCGACCCCGACGAGACCGTGGCCGCCTACGCGCTGCGCGCCCTGGCCGCGAGCGGCGACCCGCGCGGGACCGCCGCCGCCGCCTCGGCGCTCGGCTCCGCGAGCGACGTCGTGCGCCGCGAGGCCCTGCGCGCGCTCGGCTCGCTGCCGGCGGACCCCGCGCTGCGCCCGCGCGTCGTCGCGCTGGTGGCGGAGCGCGACCCCTGGGTGCGCGCGGCGGCCTTCGCGGCGCTCGCGCGCACGAGCGGCGAGGACTTCGCGCTCGTGCTCTCCGGGCTCGATCCCGACCCCGACTTCCGCGTGCGCGCGGCGCTGGCCGAGGCGCTGGGCGGCCGGGGCGACGAGATGAGCGTCGGCGTGCTGCACGCGATGCTGAAGGATCCCGACCCGCGGGTGCTGCCGGCTGTCCTCGAGGGCCTGCGCCGGGCCCGCGGCACGGACGCCCAGGACACCCTGCTGCGGCACCTCGAGCACGCGGACCTCGGCGTGCGCGTCGCCGCCGCCGACGCCCTCGCGGCCCTCGGCCCTCGGGCGCTCAGCGCGCCGCTGCTCGCCGCCTGGCAGCGCGGGGTGGGCGATGGCCCGGGGGAGCTCGAGGCGCGGGTCTCGGCGGTGGCCGCGCTCGCGGCGCAGAAGGACGCGCCCGCCCGCGCGGCGCTCGAGCGGGTGGCCGCCGAGGACCCCTCGCGCGCGGTGCGCGCCCGCGCCGCGCGCGAGCTGGGCACGCTCGCGGCGCCGCTGCCCCAGGTGGGCCCGGAGGCCGTCGTGCGCCCGGCGCTCGATTACCGCGAGGCCATGGCGCCCTACGACCCGCGCCCCGGCGTGCCGCTCTACACGCCGCGCGCCTTCCTGCGCACGAAGAAGGGCACGATCGAGATCCACCTGGACGTGCTCGAGGCCCCGCTCACGGTCGCCTCCTTCATCGGTCTCGCCGAGCGCGGCTTCTACGACGGCCTCGTCTTCCACCGCGTGGAGCCGGGCTTCGTGGTGCAGGGCGGCTGCCCGCGCGGCGACGGCAACGGCGGCCCCGGCTACGCGCTGCGCTGCGAGATCACCCGGCGCGCCTACGGCCGTGGCTCGGTGGGCATGGCGCTCTCGGGCAAGGACACCGGCGGCAGCCAGTTCTTCATCACGCTGCAGCCGCAGCCGCACCTCGACGGGGGCTTCACCCTGTTCGGCTGGGTCGTCTCGGGCATGGACGTCGTCGACAAGATCCGCCCGGGCGACGTGATCGAGCACGTCGAGGTCTGGACGGGCGAGTGAGCGCGTCCGCGCCCCGGCCACCGGTCCGCCTGGTGGCGCTGGACATCGACGGCACGCTGCTGCGCAGCGACAAGACGCTCTCGCCGCGCACGCGCGCGGCGCTCGACAGCGCGCGCGCGGCGGGCGTGCGGCTGGTGCTGGTGACCGGCCGCCGCTACCCCTCGGCGCACCGTGTCGCCGAGGACCTCGGGGGCGAGGTCCCGCTGGTGCTGCACAACGGGGCGCTGCTGATCGAGCGCGGCCGCGTCCTGCTCTGCCGGCCGCTGGCGCGCCAGGCGGCGCGGACGGCGATCGCGGTCGGCCGCGCCCACGGCGCCGAGCCGGTGCTGCACTGCGGCGTGCAGGGCGAGGGCCTGCTGCTGGTGGACGCGCACGCCCGGCGCGAGGGCCTCGTCGGCTACTACCTCGAGCGCTCGCGCGACGAAGTGCGTGTCGTCCAGGACGTCACGGACGCGCTGGCGGCCGAGGAGCCGCTGCAGGTGATGTTCGGCGGCACCCTCGCCGAGATGGAGCCGCTGCACGCGGCGCTCGCGTCCGTGCTCGGCGCCGACGCGCGGATCGAGCGCACCGTCTACCCGGCGAGCGGTGTCGTGCTGCTCGACGTGATCGACCCTGGCGCGGGCAAGGCGGCGGCGCTCGCGTTGCTGCAGGGGCTGTGGCGGGTCAGCGCCGCCGAGACGCTCGCGATCGGGGACAACTGGAACGACCGCGAGATGGTCGCTGCCGCCGGCCGCGGGTTCGTGATGGGCAACGCCGCCCCGGAGCTGCTCGCGCTCGGGCTGCCCGTCCTGCCCACGAACGACGAGGACGGGGTCGCCAGCGCGATCGAGGAGCACGTCCTCGAGCCGCTGGTCCGCTGAGGGCAGCGGACAAGAACGTGCGGACAAAAAAAGTGGGGGGCGAGATTTCTCTCGACCCCCCCAACTACCCCGGGGCGCTTACTTCTTCTTCTTGGCGGCCTTCTTCTTGGCGGCCTTCTTCTTCGCAGGCATTTAAGTAATCCCCCCTTTCAGTCCAGGTCTGGACGGGCTCGGCCTGTTTTCAACCTAAAGGGTCTCAACAGGCTTCGCATACTAGACGTAGCGTAGGAACCCATCGAAACCTTGTCAAGCACTTTTTCGATCGCCGCGGTCCGATGCCTCACGGGTGGAGCACCTTAGGCTGTGCACAGTCGTGTGGAAATCGCCAGAACGGGCTCCAGGAGCCTATTTCAGCGATCACTGTCGCCGAACCTGCTGTGCTGGAGACGGTTCCGCCCGTGGCGACGAAAATGTGGGAGTCCGGCCGGACGGTGCGTTCTTATACGGTACTTTGAATACTAGAACTCGAGGGGCGGGACCGCGGGCAGGGCCTGCCCCGGCGACAGGCGGCGCAGCGCGGAGGCCGCCCTCTCTCGCCTTTCGGGCCGGCCGCCGGGCGCCGCGAAGACCTCGCGGTACTCCGCCGCCGCTTCCGCGACGCGACCGCGGCGTTCGAGTGCCGCCGCGAGCACGAGACGCGCCTCCGGGCGCAACCAGGCCGCGCCGTCCTCGAGCAGCGCCCGCGCGAGCTGCACCGCGGGGCCGTCCTGACCCGAGGCGAGGCTCGCCTGCGCCGCGCACAGCCGCCCCTCGTCGTCGGCCGAGAACACCGCGTGCGCCTCGAGGCAGAACCGCCGCGCCTCGACGGCGTCGCCGCGCTCGGCCGCGCGCCGGGAGCGGGCGAGCAGCGCGGCCGCGGTCACGGCGGAGGGCGCCAGGGGCGCGCCGAGCGCCTCGTCCGCGGCGCGCGCCGAGAGCGGGTCGCCGGCCGCCGCGGCGGTCGCGTAGGCGGCTCTCGCCTCCTCCCGGCGACCCTCGCGTTCGAGGCTGCGCGCCACGACCAGCCCCGCCCGGCCGCGCACCCAGGCCGGCGTGTCGAGGGTCTCGAGCGCGCCGCGCGCGGCCTCGCGCGCCTCCGCGTCGCGCCGCTCGAGCAGCAGCGCCTCGGCGAGCAGGGTGCGCGCCATCGCCCCGGCCAGCGGGCCGTAGTTCGGGTGACGCGCGTGCACGGCCGCCTCCTCGATCTCGCGGGCCTGCGCCGCGCTCTCGGCGAACAGGCCCAGCTCGCGCAGCAGGTCGGCCAGCCGCAGGCCCCACAGCGGCCAGCCCGGGTAGCGCGCGCGCAGCGCGCGGATCCAGGGCAGCGCCCGGTCGGGCCGGCGCTCGAAGTACGACTCGATGTCGTACATCTGAGCGCGGGCCTCGTCGTCGTGGAACAGGCTGCCCCCGCGCGCGACGCGCGCCACCTCCTCGAGGCCGCGTTCACGGTCGCCGCCGGGGATGCCGAGCACGAAGGCCACCAGGCGGAACAGGCGGGGCAGCGTGTCCGCGTAGTAGTCGTAGAGGCCGAGGCCGAAGTCGAGGTCCGGCAGCCGCACGCCCGAGTCGCGGGCGCGCGCCAGCGCCTCGCGCATCCGCACCGCCTCGCGCGAGGCCGGCCGCCGCTCCCAGCGGAACAGGTGCAGGCGGGTCTTCACCCCGTGCGCCGCGCCCAGCACGAGCAGCGCGCGCGGGTCGGCCGGGTCGCGGGCGAGCGCCGCGCCGGCTCGGGCCAGCGCCCGGTCGGCCAGCTCCAGCACCGCCGGGTCGAGGCCGCGCTGGCCGGGGTTCTGCTCGAGCCGCCACTCGAGGGCCAGCGCCTGCAGG